>JAIRMH010000262.1 GCA_031258835.1 Tannerella sp. | reverse complement strand
ATAAAAACAGATTATTTTTTGATAGTATATATTATAATCGTTATCTTTGTCGCAACAGTTAAATATTAATAGATTAATAAAGCGTATGAATATAGTAAAAGGTATTTTGTTGATGTTTCTTATAGGCGCCTTATCTTCCCCATGTTTCGGGAGTGGTGTCGCAATAAAAAGGAAAAAGAACAAATGGCTTTTTCCGAAAGAGTTTATAAAGAACATAAATGTTGACTGCAATAATCAGAGGTATATTCTTTTGTTTATTAGTTAAGGTCACGATTTTTCCCGGGAGTGTTTTTTTGAGGGGCGGAGTTTTGTCGTTTTAGCGATAGCTAATGATCTGAGTTTCGGGCAATAAAGTGTCCGAAAAAAAGAAGGTGTTTTGATTTGAACAGTCATTAATCATGTTTAATATTATATTATTTGCTTATGAGAATAGGAATCCTTTCTTCCGGCGGTGATTGTCCGGGAATAAACGCAACGATTCGAGGGGTCGGGAAATCTGCAATTTTGCATTACGGAATGGAGGTAATCGGTATTCACAACGGATTTACCGGACTGTTGAACAGGGATATTGAGGTGTTCAATGAACGTAAGCTTTCCGGAATTCTCAATTTAGGAGGGACAATACTGGGGACATCCCGGGAAAAACCATTTAAGAAAATACTTGATTCGGGAGATAATAGCAAGCCCCAGATCATATATCGGAATTATATTGAAATGGGTCTTGACTGTATCGTTTGTATTGGGGGGAACGGTACACAGAAAACGGCAAATAAGTTGACGCAGTTGGGACTTAATGTCATTGGTGTGCCGAAAACGATTGATAATGATGTCTATGGTACGGATATTTCGTTTGGTTTCGACACGGCGGTGAATATTGCTACGGAAGCGATAGACCGTTTACACTCGACCGCAAGTTCGCATAAGCGGGTTATGGTTGTCGAAGTGATGGGGCATCATGCAGGGTGGATCGCTCTTTATGCGGGAATGGCGGGGGGCGCTGACGTGATCCTTATTCCGGAAATAGATTTTGATATTGACAAAGTGAATGAAAAAATACTGGAGCGTTCGCGTTTAGGAAAGCCATATTCAATTGTCGTTATTGCCGAAGGCTTAAAGAACGCGAAAGTATCCCCGTCGGATTATATATCTCATGCCATTGAAAAAGCTACGGATATAGAAGTGCGAACGACGGTTTTGGGATATATACAACGAGGAGGCAACCCTTCTCCTTTCGATCGTAACTTGGCTACGCGTCTTGGCGGCCATGCCACCGAATTGATTGCCCAAAAGACTTTTGGTCGTATGGTTTGTATCAAAGGTAATGATACCGGCTCCATACCCCTGCCGGAAGTCGCCGGGAAGACAAAACTAGTCCCCGTCGACCATGATCTTATAAAACAAGGCGTACATATGGGTATTTCGTTCGGGATACAGGGCGGTTATTGAATAGTTGCCGACGTTTCATGATGGTTGTCTGGGCAATCCTTTATAATTACGGAAAGGCTTTTACCGGCGTAATTTTTACGGCAATTCCCGTAGATCCCTTATTCTGTCGTTTGTTGATGTTTCAGTTCTTCTATCAATTGTTTGACCACCCGGTCTTTGTGTATCTTACGGATCATATTTTTTGCCGCCAGTTGTTGCGATTCTTTTTTAGTGCTCCCTGTGCCGATACCAAGCGGAGTCCCTTCCAATGATACGCTTGTCTGAAAAACCGGATTCCCGTCTTTGTCAGTAAACGATTCAATAAGGTCAAATTCGATATGGAGTTTTGTCTTCTGTCCCCATTCGAGGAGGCGTGATTTGAAGTTTACTTCGCGGTTTGCCAGTTTGTCTAAGGAAATGTGTTTATTGACGATGCGTTCTTTGACAAATTTACAGCAACATTCATATCCCTGATCAAGGTATATGGCGCCGATTAATGCCTCAAGCGCATTGCCGTACATATATTTATGGTGGGCGGTCGCATATGGCATGGAGGTCACTTTTTTATCAACGCCTAATTCCAGAGCTATTTGATTGAGGCTTTCCCGTTGTACGATTTTTGAGCGGGTGTTTGTGAGGAATCCTTCCTTTTTGTAAGGGAAATGCTGATATACAACATCTGCGATTATTGCATCCAGCACCGCATCGCCTAAAAACTCAAGGCGCTCGTTATTACCCCGTTTCCCTACCTGTGTCAAGGAAAGGGAACGATGAATGAACGCCTGTTCATAAAGTTCGATATTATCGGGATAAAAGCCGAGAATGTTGTATAAAGACAAATAAGGCTCTTTGTTTTTTAATTTAAAGAGCCTTATCCGTTTATATATACTTTTGAAGATCACTTTATTTCCTGAGTTTTTTTACAATTATACTTGCATTGTGGCCGCCAAAACCAAACGTATTGGACAGCGCTGCATTGATCATTCTTTTCTGTGCTTTGTTAAAAGTAAAATTTAAGTTATAATCAATTTCCGGGTCGTTGTCGCCTTCCGTATAATTGATGGTCGGCGGGACTGTATCTTCATATACGGATAATATGCAGGCTATTGCTTCGATAGCTCCTGCTGCGCCCAACATGTGGCCGGTCATCGATTTCGTAGAACTTATGTTCAGGTTATATGCATGGTTACCGAAGACTTCTTTTATCGCTTTGGATTCCGAAATATCGCCTACGGGGGTTGATGTTCCGTGTACATTGATATAATCAATATCTTCGGGTTTCATTTCCGCATCGTCAAGCGCATTGCGCATAACAAGCGTAGCGCCTAATCCGTCAGGATGCGAAGCGGTCAGGTGGTATGCGTCGGCCGACATTCCCGAGCCTGCAATTTCACCATAGATTTTTGCTCCGCGCGCAATGGCATGTTCCAGCTCTTCAAGAATAAGACAAGCTCCGCCTTCGCCCATGACAAAACCGTCACGGCTATTACTGAAAGGACGGGAGGCCGTTTCCGGCGAATCATTGCGGGTCGATAAGGCGTTCATCGCGTTAAAGCCGCCAACTCCTACGATTGAGATAGGCGCTTCGGCGCCTCCGGTTACGATGACATTCGCTTTACCGAGACGTATATAATTGAACGCATCGCCAATAGCGTTAGTAGAAGAGGCGCAGGCCGATACCGTTGCAAAGTTTGGGCCGCGAAAACCATATCTCATAGAGATGTGCCCGGCCGAGATATCCGCAATAATTCTAGGTATGAAAAACGGGTTAAAACGTGGACCGCGCTCATCGCTATATCCTCTTACTTCCTCCTGGAATGAATAGATACCTCCGATACCGGAAGAGAAAATAACACCGATACGATCTTTGTCTTCTTTTTCCAAATCCATATCCGCATCGGCAATGGCATCCTGCGCTGAAGCAATGGCATATTGTGCATGTAAATCGCACTTACGCGCCTCCTTCTTATCCGGGAAATAGGCTAAGGGGTCAAAATTTCTTACTTCGCAGGCAAACTTTGTCTTGAACTTTGAAGTGTCAAAGCGAGTAATAGGCCCTGCCCCGCTTATCCCATTAATCAATGCCTGCCATGTTTCCGCAACAGTATTACCTAATGGAGTAATGGCGCCAAGACCTGTTACTACAACTCTTTTTAATTCCATACCGGTAAAGATTAAATTACTTTGCGTTAGATTCGATAAAAGCAATAGAATCTCCTACGGTGGAAATTTTTTCAGCCTGATCGTCAGGAATTGAAAGACCGAACTCTTTTTCAAATTCCATGATTAACTCGACTGTATCCAGAGAGTCTGCTCCCAAATCATTTGTGAAGCTTGCTTCGTTAGTAACTTCTGATTCCTCAACGCTCAATTTGTCAACAATAATCGCTTTTACGCGAGATGCTACATCTGACATAATTTTTAATTTTAAATTAATACTAAATTCTTGATATTTCTTATATTTGCGCTGCAAAGGAACATATATTTTTGCACATAAAACAAATAATCAATGCGAAAAATGCAGAAATCTGCACATATTTTTAAAATATGTGCATAAAATAAGGATGATATATTATGAGAAATATTGCTGTATTTGCTTCAGGATCAGGCTCTAATGCCGAAAATGTGATAAGTTATTTCAAAAGTAGCAATGCTATGATACGTGTTGCCGTCGTTTTGTCGAACAAGTATGACGCCGGGGTTCATGTACGGGCGGAAAGGCTGGGCGTCCCTTCGTTTACTTTTACGAATGTTGAGTTTAAAGAAGGATCATTAATCTTGCGGAAGCTTTCCGAATATGAGACGCACCTTATCGTGCTGGCCGGATTTTTATTGAAGATTCCCGCGGTTATAATTGAAGCGTATCCGGGTAAAATCATAAACATTCATCCGTCGTTATTGCCCGGATTCGGAGGGAAAGGCATGTATGGCGATTATGTCCATCAGGCGGTCGTTGCAGCAAAAGAGACGCAGACAGGGATTACGGTTCATTACGTGGATGAGCATTATGATGAGGGCGCCGTTATTTTTCAGGAATCTTGTCCTGTTTTTCCGTCGGATACGGCAGATGATGTAGCAAGGAGGGTTCATGAACTGGAATACAAAAATTATCCCCGTATCATAGAAAAACTGCTTTCAATTTCTTGATATTACTTTGTTTTCTTATCTTTGACAAATTTTTAGATAGATGTGATGGAAAAATTTAGCGAAAAATGTTGTCCGGTATTCGAAAGGGCGACAAACGATTATCATATGACGAATAATGTCGATACTCCTGTTCGGAATCCTTACGGGGAAGAAAGTATAGCGTTTTATTTGTATTTTAAAAACTGGATTGATGCGGTGCAATGGCATCTGGAAGATCTTATACGCGATCCGGAGATTAATCCGGAAAAGGCATTGGAAATAAAACGCCGTATCGATAAATCGAATCAGGACCGCACAGATTTGGTGGAACGTATCGACAGTTATTTTTTTGATATATATAAAGATGTAAAGGTCCTGCCGAATGCAGGAATTAATACCGAAAGCCCTGCGTGGGCGGTCGACCGCTTGTCGATCCTTGTACTGAAGATATATCATATGCAGGAGGAGACTCGGCGTACGAAGGTGACGGTGGAGCATATCGAGGCATGTAAGAAAAAGTTATCTGTCTTATTGGAGCAGAAGAAGGATTTATCCCTTGCCTTGGATCAGTTGCTGGATGACATCAGAGACGGGCGTAAATACATGAAAGTTTATAAACAAATGAAAATGTATAATGATCCTTCGTTGAATCCTGTGTTATACGGTAAAAAATAAGAATGGTAAAGAATGTCTAAGGTTCTAATAATAAGACTTTCCGCGATCGGAGATGTCGCTATGACGATTCCCGTCATATACTCTGTTGCGGAAGCGAATCCGGACGATTCGTTTACCGTGTTTACGCAGACGTTCCTCATGCCGCTTTTTATTAACCGTCCGTCGAATGTTAACGTGATGGGAATAAATATCAAAAATACGGAAAAGTCTTTATTCGGATTTCTGCGATATGCATTTATCCTGAGAAAGTATGAATTTGATATTGTACTTGATCTACATTCCGTCATACGTTCCCGGCTCGTTGATATTATTTTTTGTCTGAGCGGTAAAAAGATATTTAAGATCGACAAAGGACGAAAAGAGCGCAGGAATCTTATCGGACGTCCGCCTAAAAAAATAAGCCGGCTGCGTCCGGCTATTGATCGTTATGCGGATGTGTTCCGTGCGGCCGGATTTCGTTTTGAGGAGACCTTTGTTTCTTTATATGATAATAATCCGGTTAATGACAGAGCGATACAGGCGATAGCGGGGAATAAGGACGGATATTGGATTGGCATTGCTCCGTTTGCAAAGCATAAAGGGAAGGTGTATCCGATAGAAAAAATGGAAAAGGTTGTGAAAACATTATCCGAACGCGATGATGTCACCGTTTTTTTGTTTGGCGGACGGGGTGAAGAAGAGGAGGCGCTGAGCGGTTGGGAAAATGAATATGCTCATACCCGGAGTGTTGTCGGGCGTTATACGCTTGATATGGAACTGCCCCTTATTAGCAAACTGGACCTTTTTGTCTGTATGGATTCTGCAAACATGCATTTAGCCTCGCTCGTCGGCGTCAAAGTCATTTCCATATGGGGCGCTACACATCCGTATGCCGGATTTCTCGGTTATCGCCAACATGAAGATATGGTTGTACAGGCTGATCTTCCGTGCCGTCCGTGTTCAATATATGGGAATAAACCTTGTTTTCGCAAGGATTGGGCATGTATGAATGAAATATCTTCGGAGCGGATCATTGATAAAATAGATAGTTATTTGAAGCGATTATGAACGTAATTATAAATCCCGAATATGCTTATTTGCGTGATTGGATAGAGAAAATACCGTTTTTTTTCGATAAGGAAGGAACGGTTATTTATGATAAAAAGAATATTGTCAAAGTATTTTCATATGGCAATGGATTATTTATTAATGTCAAAAGATTTCGGAAGCCTCGTCTTTTTAACCGTATTATGTATACATGTTTCCGGAAATCAAAAGCTCGCAGATCATATTATAATACGTTGCAAATTTCGGGGAAAGGATTTGATACGGCCGAATCTGTCGCTTGTATCGAAATTAAAGAAGGAAGATGGTTTTCCGACAGTTATTATATAAGTTTGCACTGTCAACAGGTATGGGAAATACGCGATTATTATTTCGGACCGCTTGCCGGAAATGAAAACCTGATTGATGCGTTTGCAAGATATAGCGCGGCATTACATGATGCCGGCATATATCATCTGGATTATTCTCCCGGTAATATATTGATTCGCTACGATTCGGCCTCAGGGAAATATACCTTTATTCCGGTAGATGTAAACCGGATGAAATTCATGTCAGTTAGTCCGGATAAAGGATGTGAGAATTTTGCCCGCCTCTTTGATAATGATGATATATATACGCGTATCGGGATAGTGTATTCACAATCCCGGGGAAAAGTTTTCAGTGAAGAAGAGGCCGTCAGGCTGATATTGAAATATAAAAACCGGTTTTCGAAAAAGAAAGCGCTAAAAGAAGCGTTAAAACGTGTTTCTATACTTATATTAAAGTGGTTGGGTATAAATATACGACGGAAGAAGTGATTACCGCAGTAAATCTTCGTCGAAATCTTCCTCGCGGACTTTGCTTTCCCATATTTTGGCAATAGTGACGAATTTGTAAAAAGCATCAATCCCGGCAATAACGATTCCGGCTTTTCCATCGCGGAAGCCTCCTTTTATAATATATGATTTAAAAAAGCGGAAAAAAGTGGCGGCAAATATTTTCAAAACAGAGAAGTTTTGTTCGGCACGTTTTAAAACTTCATTATTTGTATAGATGTCCATTTTCCGGAGTTTCTCACTCATCGGACTGTTCGCCAGATGAATAATCGCCAACTCTTTTTTGCGTTTCGGAATGTATGCTACCCGTCCGTTCACTTCAGGCATCGTATGTGCATAGGGAGGCCAAGAGGCATTATTTTTCCTGAAAAAACGCAGAATATGATCAGGATATTCGCCATGCAGGAAATGACCGAATATATAATTTTTGCGTGTCAACCAAATCCCCTGTATATCGGTTTCTTCTTTTATACGGCAATATAGATAATTTTGTAATGTTTCCGGTATAATCTCGTCCGAATCTACCACCAAAATCCATTCGTTAGAGGCGGCATTAATGGCGAAATTCCTTGCCGGTTCGGGGACTTCGCACTTTTCGTGAAAGATAATTTTGCAATTGTATTTTTGTGCAATTTTCAGCGTGCGATCCGTACTGTACATGTCGCAAATGATGATCTCGTCAAAGTTTTTTACAGACGACAACACACGATTCAGAAATTTTTCCGAATTGAAAGTGTGGATTACTACAGATATTTTTCCTTCCATAAGGTTTATTTGAGATGCAAAACTACATAAAAATTTCGGAGTTCCACTGTCTTTTGATAAAAATGTTTGACTTTGTCTTCTCCCACTTCGTTGCATTTACTAGTTGAACTTACGAAGCGCGAAATAACGACTGTTCGGGTATCGAATTATTTGATTGCGGATTTTAGGAGTACTTGGAAATCTTGTCCGGTTCGTTTATCTTTGCAGAAATTTATCGTTTTATTTTATAATTTCTTATGTCTTTGAAAGACCTTATACAACTATGCAAGAACAGATTAAAAGATTGAAAGTGATTGCGACCGTCATTTTAATGACAGGTTGCTGGTCGTGTGAAAATGAGCTGAAGCATAATTACCGGCTGTGGTACAATGCGCCTGCCGAAAAATGGGTGGAAGCGCTGCCGGTCGGGAACGGGCGGCTGGGAGCGATGGTTTTCGGGACACCGTCGCAGGAAAAGATTCAACTGAACGAGGAAACCGTTTGGGCAGGCCAGCCGAACAACAACATCAATCCCGATGCTTTGACGGCTATTCCCGAAATTCGTAAACTGATGTTTGCCGGCAAATTTAAAGAAGCGCAGGAGTTGGCAGATGATAAAGTAATGACCAAAACCAATCAGGGAATGGCATATCAGCCGGTGGGCGACTTGAACATCGCTTTTCCGGAACATGACCGTTTTGAAAATTATTACAGGGAATTAGATATTGCTTCGGCAATAACGTCGACCCGCTATACCGTAAACGGCGTGGAATATCGGCGCGAAACATTCGCCGCTTTCACCGGACAAGTCATTGTGGTACGCCTGACAGCATCGCGAAAGGGAAAAGTGAATTTCTCGGCATGGCTCTCCAGCCCGCAGAAAAACGAAATCACAGTACAGGGCGACGAGTTGATACTGAGAGGCATCTCCGGCGATCAGGAAGGATTAGAAGGAAAGGTGAAATTTACGACGGAAGTAAAAATAGTTCCCGAAAAAGGACAACTGTCGGCAGAAGATGGAAAAATCACCGTTTCCTATGCCGACGCCGTAACTTTTTACGTATCCATAGCCGGTAATTTTGTGAATTATCGCGATATAAGCGGAAACCCCGACGACCGGGCGAAAAGTTATCTGCAAGCCGCATTGCAGAAAGGATATCAAACTTTGAAAACCGAACATATCGCCCGTTATCGGGATTATTTCGACCGTGTGCAGATAGATCTTGGAGAGACCGATTCGATTGGAAAACCTACCGACGTGCGTATACTGGAATTTGCGCAAGCAAACGATCCGCAATTAGCAGCCCTTTATTTTCAGTTTGGCCGTTACCTGCTTATTTCCTCGTCGCAGCCCGGAGGACAGCCGGCTAATTTGCAGGGGATATGGAACGACCTGATGAATCCGCCGTGGGACAGTAAATATACGACTAATATCAATGCCGAAATGAACTACTGGCCTGCCGAAGTAACGAACTTGTCCGAATTGCACCAGCCGTTTATTGATATGGTGAAAGAGTTGTCGGTGTCGGGAGAGGCAACGGCAAAGGCGATGTACGGTACGCGCGGCTGGGTGCTGCATCACAATACGGATATCTGGAGGCTTACCGGCCCTGTCGACCATGCCGTTTCCGGCATGTGGCCTACCGGTGAAGCATGGGTGTGCCAACATCTTTGGGAACGTTATCTCTATTCGGGCGATACCGCCTATCTTGCAGAAGTGTACCCCGCCCTGAAAGGCGCCGCCCTTTTCCTGCTCGATTTCCTCACGGAAGAGCCTGAACGCCACCGGCTGGTAATAGCGCCCTCCAATTCGCCCGAAAACGCTTTTGACAAGCGGCAGAACCTCACCAACGCTTACGGCATTACAATGGACAATCAATTGGCATTTGAACTCTTTACAAACGTGATGAGCGCAGCAAAAATACTGGGCGTCGACGCCGCTCTTGCCGACACGTTGCAACAAACGCGGCAACGGTTAGTCCCGATGCACATCGGACAATACGGACAATTGCAGGAATGGCTGTTAGACTGGGATGATCCCAACGATAAACACCGTCATGTATCACACCTTTACGGCGTTTATCCGGGCAACCAGATATCGCCATACCGTACGCCGGAACTGTTTGATGCGGCACGCACTTCGCTGAATCACCGCGGCGATCCGGCCACCGGATGGTCGATGGGATGGAAGGTCTGCCTGTGGGCGCGGTTTATGGACGGTAACAGGGCGTACAAACTGATCACCGAACAGTTGAAACTGACTGACAACGCACAGACCAGGCACCGGGGAGGTGGAACGTATGCCAACATGTTCGATGCCCATCCGCCTTTCCAGATCGACGGGAACTTCGGATGTACCGCAGGCATTGCCGAAATGCTCATGCAGAGCCACGATGGTGCCATTCATCTTTTGCCGGCGTTACCGGACGTATGGGCGAATGGGAAAATCACCGGATTGCGCGCACGAGGAGGCTTCCTGATTCACCTGGAATGGGAAAACAAACAAGTCAAGACCGTGAAAGTGAAATCGCTGTTAGGTGGCAACCTCCGGCTCCGAACCTCCACCCCGTTGACGCTGTCGGGAAAAGATTTGCCGCCGGCGATGGGGAAGAATCCTAATCCCTTATTCCCTGTGATGGATATTCTGGCGCCTGTCATCGCAAAAGGCGTTCAGTTGAATCCTCCGGCGGTAAAACCGACGTTGGAATACGATATTTCAACTGAAAAAGACAAAGAGTATGTATTTTCGATAAAATAAAACGATTATGATAAAAAAAGGTAAGTTTATTTTTTGTATTTTATGGGCAAGCGCCGTAATGTCTGGGCAAAATCCTGTTTCTCCTCCGGGCGTTTACATTGCCGATCCGACCGCACGGGTGGACGCAGATGGGAAAATGTATATCTATGGGTCGTTGGATACGATTCCGGGAAGCTATTGTTCCGAACGTTATCATGTGCTTTCATCGAGCGATTTATCGCATTGGCAATTGCATCCGAATACATTTGCGTCTAAGGGCGAAAATGACGCCGTTCCTTATTCCGATCGTATGTTGTACGCTCCCGACATGATGTATCGCAATGGCGTTTATTACCTGT
>JAIRMH010000260.1 GCA_031258835.1 Tannerella sp. | reverse complement strand
ACACGTATGTCGAATTTTCTTTTTGATAATTTGTAGTCTTATGAATGGCGTACTTTCATTAATTCGATTACTTCCAGATCTTTGATTTCGGCTTTGTCAATGACGAAGCGGACGAGGGTACGAACTTGTTGGAATCCGCTAATGCCGGCGGCTCCGGGGTTTATATGCAGGCATTGAAGGTGCTTATCATACATTACTTTCAGGATGTGTGAATGGCCGGAAATAAACAGTTGTGGTTTGGCATGGTATAGTTCGGCGCGTATGGATGGGTCGTAACGTCCCGGGTATCCGCCGATATGCGTCATCATAACATTTACATCTTCGATTTTAAAATGCGCGGTTTTCGGATACTGTTGCCGCAGGGGGTATCCGTCTATATTGCCGTATACGGCGCGTAATGGTTTGATGGCGGCCAGATCACGTATCAGTGTTTCAGCCCCGATATCTCCCGCATGCCATATCTCGTCGCAACCTCCGAAATAAGTCGCATATTTATCATCCCACCAGCCATGAGTGTCCGAAAGTAATCCTATTTTTTTCATGGAGCAAAGATAATGTACATTTGATAATTGACAAACAATCGAGTAGGATTTACCGGTACAGGCATACAGGATGTCGCAAATGAGCCATAAATAACTTTTTTGGGTATTGTTAAACCGATATGGTTTTTGGACAAAAATGAAGATATAAATAGCTATTAATCAATGTCCCATTTTGAGCATTTCTATATCAACTTAACAATACCTTTTTTTTTCATTTCTTATCGCTTTGTTCGGGGAATAACTTACTGCGGAGTATTTTTTCCAGTTCCTGAAGGTTATTGGGATTTCCCTCCTTATATATCGTCACATTATATTCTCTGAGAAGCGCCATAAATTCACGCAACGCCTTTTCGGGTTCGGGAAGCGTCAGGGGCAAACTTCCGTGTTCTTTTTCATACGCCCGGAAGCGTTCGTTTTCGAGTAAGATGACAAGTTTCATCGGTATTTCTTCCCTGCGAAGCCAGTTACGTAGCGTTTCATCGACTGTCACTTCCTGCGCCTGCTTTATCAAACCGGCGGCTTCGGCATAAGCGGGGATGCTGAGCCAGCCGGCTGTCGTAAGCATGTAACAGCGCAGGTAAACGCCCGATTTCTTACATTCGTCCGTCAACAGATCCCAGTATTTGCGCAGGTAGGGAGCGGCTTTTTCTCCGTAATAGCCTGCGAGGAATTCATCAATCAGTTGGTTTTCGTCCAGTTCGGGATTCCACATCAGGCGGGAAATGATCCAGTTGCGCATCCTTACGAAATCGCCCGCATCGCAATATACGTCGCCCTGTTCAAAAAGTCCTACGGTATTGTTTTTGACAAAATAACGAATATTGTCTGCCAGCGTGTGAATATTGGGGTGCGGCAGCAGGGAGGACTGGAAATTGGTCACATAGTCCCAGATAAACAGCCGGTTGGATATTTTGCTCCATGCTTCCAAATCTTCGCGGAATGGTTTATTTTGTTCGCCTTCGCTCATTGTTTGGGAGAATGAAGATCCGATGGGACAGAGGCGGATCAGCACATTTTTGCGGGGTTTGACTTTCCGCGGCGCCTTGAGGGCATACCAATAGGCCAGTGTTTCGACCCAAACATCCGGAAATTCCTTTTCGACGGCTTCGGCTACATGGTTTACAAACCGGATAACCGGACCGGCCTCGTTGCCTTCTTCACGGACGATCGCCTGGCACGCATCACACTGACAGGGGCCGGGACAATCGTTTTGACTGACGGAAAGGATGTCGGCTCCCGGATTTTTACGCAACGTATCCAGTGCGTTCGCGATAAACTGCTTGCGCATGGATTCGTTGGAGAGACAGAGTTGAGCGTTTTTAAATGTGCGTTTTCCGTCGATGAGGCTGTACCATTCGGGATGTTCGTCAAAATAAGTTTTCGGCGGCAAAATGTGATAGAAGGAATGAGCGAAGTACTGAAACTTGTGATGCCCGCCGTACTCAGGGGAGATTGACGCTAAGTTGCCGATTGACGCATAGTCGCCGTTGCATTTCATTCGCGAGGCAAATCTTTCGTCATGGTAAGCGTCCTTGTAATGGGATTCGCGGTAAATCAGGCGGGGCGCATAGTTTACGTGCAGTTTCGGAACGGTTAGTTTACTGTTTTTGGGGATAAACGATTCGGTCGAAGTCCACCAGCGTACTCCGGCAGCATCTTCGAGAAAAGTGTTGACGGCATAAAGCGTTCCCCGTATGGGATGACCCAGCAGGATGATATTCTTCCCGACCGTTTCGATGACGATGCCGTCATAGGAAAGTTTGTCGGCATCAACCTGAGGAAGCAGCGCTTTAGTTCGCCGGGAATTGCCGACAATAAACTGCGGTTTGCTATTATTGGCATTCGATTCGTTCACGATTGTAAAATCAGCGCCTGTGATTTCATCAAGATGCGCTTTCAGTTCCTTTGCGGCGGTTGATTCTACTGCCTTCGGACTATCGGGAAGGACAATCGAATAGTTCGTTTTCCCGTTTTTCGACAGGGTTAACTCGCCGGATTTCGAACAGGCTCCCGACATAAATACAAGACAAACAACCGAAAGGATAAAAATTGTTTTGCTTCCGGCAATGATTCTGTTTGATAAAAATTTCTTTTTCATAATTTCATTTATTTAAATTGATTTTATTGTGAATATTATTTTCCGTAACGGTAACGATACTGATATACATCCTTTCATTTCTTATCATTTTGTTCGGGGAATAACTTACTGCGGAGCATTTCTTCCAGTCCTGGAAGGTGATTGGGATTTGCACTGAAATCCTCCCTATACA
>JAIRMH010000258.1 GCA_031258835.1 Tannerella sp. | reverse complement strand
CCTCCCGAAAATTCGCCGTTCACGTCAAAATAATCTCTGAAAGATTTCAGGTATTCGTCGGAATAATAATCGACGCTCGGATAGCGATATTTATTCCCTGTACGGTAGTTTTGAATGGTTTCATCCGAATAAGTCGGAGAGAATCCGTCGCTTATTCTCGCTTTGTTATAGTATTCCATATATTCGGCCGAACTGAGATACTCCGGTATGGAATTTGACCGGGGGGTCGAAAGACCATAATTGACCGTGAAATCAGAGGTCTTCTTATATGCTTTCCCACGCTTTGTTGTAATATACAGAGCGCCGTTCATTGCGGCGTTGCCGTATAAAACGGCAGAATTGACGTCCCGCAGAACTGTAATACTTTCGATATCCGACAGGCGAATCGCATTCATGTCGCGCGGCATACCGTCGACAATGGCCATTGCGGTTCCGGTATTCGTTCCGATGATCGCTCCGACGTCCAGGCTGATACCCAGTCCGCGGATATTATTTGAACCGAGCATCCCCAGTCCGCGTCCGCTCATAACACCGCTCAGCCAGGTTGAATTGTCATAACTGCTGATATCGCTTATACGATAGTCGTTAGCCGCGCCAACGACGTCTCCTTTTTTCACATCGCGGAACGGAAGGTTTACAACGTCATGATCGCCATACAGTAAGGGAGAGGATGTCAGTTTTGTCTCCTCGCCTATATTTTCGACGCTAATGACGGCATGTTGATATCCGTCAGCTTCGATCATAATTTTGGAATTTACACTTACGTCCAGGGTATAGTTCCCATCTGCATCGGTAAACGTATATGAATCGTCATTGTAGACTTCCGCATTCGCTATCGGCTTTCCCGATTCGTCCGTCACCCTGGAACGAATCGTCACCTTACTTTTATTTTGTGCTGACAGTTCGTTCGGCCATGATACCGAAAAAACAAAAACGATGATAAGGAATATTAAATTTTTATCCATAAATCAAAAATTTCAAGATTATAAAAATTTTACCATCCAGGATTTTGCGGGAATCCCGAATACTGTGTCGTATACTTGGTTTGTATAGGCAACCAGTTGTGCTTCTTATCGACAGCACGTGTGATCACCAAACGCTCTCTTACATTGACCGGTTTGCCGTCTTCCCCACGGTCGAAATCAACGGCCGTCTTATTGAGATAACGCGGATCGTAATTACGGTTCCAACGACGCAGATCGTCGAAACGTTGTCCTTCAAATGCAAGTTCTACCGCGCGTTCGCGGACAATTTCCTCAAAAAAGACATCCTTGTTAGCCACATATTTGGTTGCCAGGTCCGGTAACTGGGCGCGGTTACGAACTTTATTCAAGGCTTCGAGCGCCGTCATGGAATAGTTGGATGCGGAAGCATTTGGTCCGCCGCCCGATGTGAAATTCACTGCCTCGGCATACATCAGATAAATATCGGCCAACCTCAGATAAGGTTTATATGCCTGTAATTGGTCTGCTCTGGAAGCTGAAAAATCAGGGCCCATCGGCGCATACCGTTTATAATAATAACCGGTAGCGCTTGCCGGATTGATCCCGTTGCGATGACGACCGCCGTTATATAACTGTGCAAACTGATCATTGCCTGCCGTAGACCATATCTGACATCCGTCATAAAGAATATCTTTGTAAAAACGAGGTTCCCTGCCGGTCCAGGGATCATCCGGGTCATACCCTGATTCTGGGTCGTCGATCGGAAGGCCGTTCGCCATAGCGTAATTTTTAATTAAATTATGCGTGGGTACATCGGCAGACGAACCGCTGTTTAATCCTAATGACGAAGGTACCATTCCTGCGGTAGTCGACCAGCGAACGCGGCTACGATCAAAAATAATCGGCATCATTATACATTCTGTTCCGCCGGGTCTCTCCCAGTTCCACCTCCAGAAACAGTCTGTCCATGTATCCCATGTCTGCATTTTATAAATACCCGTCTGGTCGGCCAATTGAAGCAGTTCGCCGAACGCCTGCGCCGCTTTCGCGCATAATTCGGCATCGTACGCATTACTGCCGGCGGCTTCTTCGTTGATCATTGGGCTTGCTGCGAACAGATACGCCTTGCCCAGATAACCGAGTGCATGAAATTTATTAATGCGATCCCGGTTATGTCCTTTCGTAGCCTGTCCGGGTGCGGACTGATCCCAGTGGTTGGGCAAGATGTCGGCTGCAGCGCGAAAATCTTCCGCCATCTTCAGGGCGGTTTCCCGGAAATTCAACCGAGCATATTCTCCCGCAAACATATCTTCTACAGGATCAATCACATGCTGCACGTATGGCATTCCGCCCCAGAAACGACAGATTTCAAAATAGAACCAGCCTCTGAAAAATAATGCCTGTCCTTTCAGATGATTTTTTTCTTCGGCGCTTCCGCCAAAGAGATCTTCCTCCTCCAGTTTTTCAAGAGCGAGATTGGCAACGCGCAAAGCATACCACGCATTTTCCCAGATCCTTTTGTCGCGGCTGTTCAGGCTTGTCGGGCTTGCCGCCACGCCGAAAAAGTAAGTCTCGTTACTCCAATAGTTACCTTGATCAAACGGATAAGGCGAAGGCCCTAAGGTTTCGTCTGCAAAAAGGCATCGGTTCCAGGCTCCTCCTTTATCCGGGTCCTGGATACAATTATACATTTGTTCGACAAACCCCTGGAAACTATTGAAGTTTCCGAATGCGTCCTTGTCCGTAATATCCGATTCGGGCGCTTTATTCAGGTAATCTTCACAAGATACGATGCTGATGCTTAGCATCCATATCAAACATAAAC
>JAIRMH010000223.1 GCA_031258835.1 Tannerella sp. | reverse complement strand
AATCATGATGCTTTCATATTCATATTATTAATTGATTAAAAAACAAAAATAACGAATATATCAACAGGTTGGACGCGGGGAACTTCTGCGGTTGTTGCATTTGATGGTTGAATCTGTGTAATCTCAAAATTTCATGTTATCTTTGCAGTTAATTTGCAAAATGGATTTTAAAATAAAATATACGGATAAGGCTTCGAATGCACGTACAGGAGTGATTACGACCGACCATGGATGCATCGAAACGCCTGTTTTTATGCCGGTAGGTACGCAGGCTACGGTAAAAGCCGTACACATGACGGAATTGCTGGACGATATCAATGCGCAGATAATACTTGGTAATACATATCATTTATATCTGCGACCGGGATTGGATATTCTGGAAAAGGCAGGCGGGCTTCACCGCTTCAACGGATGGAGGCGTCCAATGCTAACCGACAGTGGGGGGTTTCAGGTATTTTCGCTCGCCGAAAACAGGAAGTTAAGCGACGACGGGGCGGAGTTTCGGTCGCATATCGACGGGAGCAAACACTTTTTCTCGCCCGAGAAAGTAATGGATATACAACGGACGATTGGCGCGGATATAATTATGGCTTTCGATGAATGTTGCCCGGGCGATGCGGATTATAGCTATGCAAAAAAATCGTTAGCACTTACGGAATCGTGGCTCTCACGGTGCGTCGAACGCTTCAATAACACGGACGCCGCATATGGATATAATCAGAGCCTTTTCCCTATCGTACAGGGATGCGTTTATCCGGATTTGCGCAGGCAGGCCGCCGAAAATGCAGCGGATATCGGGGCGGATGGGTATGCCATAGGCGGCCTCGCCGTTGGCGAGCCCACCGAAAAAATGTATGAAATGGTAGAGATCGTAAATGAAATATTACCCAATGACAAACCGCGTTATCTGATGGGAGTAGGATCCCCCGTCAATCTGCTGGAAGCAATCGCACGGGGCGTCGATATGTTCGACTGTATCATGCCGACCCGTAACGGACGTAACGGGCAACTATTTACAATAAACGGGACGATAAATATGCGTAACCGTAAATGGGCGGACGACTTTTCACCGATAGACGAAAATGCCGCTTCTTTTGTCGATACGACATACAGCAAAGCCTATCTTCATCACCTGTTTAAAGCCGGCGAGATTCTGGCGCTTCAGATTGCCTCCATTCATAATCTGGCCTTTTACCTTTGGCTTATGAAAGAAGTGCGTTCGCACATTGCGGAAGGCGATTTCTCTTCATGGAAAAGAAGTATTATCCCAAGACTGAATAAACGAGTATGAAGTCAAAGATGTTCAAACTAAAACGTATAGACATATATATCATCAGGCAGTTCCTCGGAACGTTTGTCTTTGCCATGAGCGGTATCATCCTGATTGTTGTCGTCTTCGACGTAAATGAGAAGATCGATAAATTTATGGCGCCGGAAGTTACGTTGAAAGAGATTGTCTTTGATTATTATATGAACTTCATACCATACTTTTTAAGTATGTTCGCTTCGCTATTCACATTTATCGCCGTTATTTTCTTTACATCAAAATTAGCGGACAGGTCGGAAATTATTGCAATGCTGTCCACCGGCATGAGTTTCGACCGCCTGATGGCGCCTTATGCTATCTCCGCCGGCATAATCGCCCTGACAATGTTCACTTTAAGTGCATATATCATACCGCCGGCAAATGAAAAACGTCTTGACTTCGAATATAACTATATCAAAAGAAACAAAAAGGTTGACTATGCCGGCAACGTACAACTTGAAGTAGAACCCGGAATTTTCGCCTATTTTGACAGGTACTACAACTCCTCGCGTCTGGGTTATAACTTTTCGCTCGAACGTTTTGAAGGTAAAACCCTCGTTTCACGCCTTACAGCCAATTCAATTAAATACGATTCATTGTATAACTGGATAATCACCGATTATATCATACACGACTTCGACGGCATGTATGGACATATAACGACAGGAACGCGGCGCGATACGACATTGCAGTTTATGCCTGCCGATTTCCTGATATCCGAAAACGACTGTGAAACGATGACCAGTCATGAGTTGGCACGGTATATTGAACGTCAGAAAAAGAGAGGCATCGGAAACATTCAGACATTCGAAATAGAATATCACAAACGCTTTGCCAATGCATTTTCATTTTTCATACTTACCGTCATTGGCGTATCTTTGTCGTCATATAAGAAGAAAGGGGGAATGGGACTGAATATCGGCATCGGACTGGGATTAAGTTTCTCGTAT
The DNA here is from genome assembly GCA_031258835.1 of Tannerella sp. Classification (GTDB taxonomy): domain Bacteria; phylum Bacteroidota; class Bacteroidia; order Bacteroidales; family Tannerellaceae; genus Tannerella. Next base: position 3,774 of record JAIRMH010000223.1, on the reverse strand, counting down.
ATCCTATTCATGACTGTCACGTCTTCTTTTGCCGTCAACGGACTTGTAAGCCCGATGATTGCATCATGGATTCCTAATATCATTTATACGTTTATAGCTATTTATTTATATCGTAAAGCGCCAAGATAATTATGAGAACATCAGCACTTCAATACTTGTATCTTCAAAAGCCTATCACTACTGTGATAATAGTTTGTTCAATAATGCTCCTGCCATGGATAAACAGTGATTTTTACACAAAAGGAGAACCCCGCGAAGCTTCTGTTGCCGTATCGATGATGGAGACCGGCAATTGGATTTTGCCGAAAGTATACGCCGGCGAATTTGCCTACAAACCGCCTATGGCGCATTGGCTTATGGCTGTCTTTTCACTTCCACAGGGACATATTTCCGAGTTCACGTCGCGCCTGCCGTCTGCTCTGGCACAAATCATACTTATCGGATGCACGCTCGCCTTCTTCGGGAAACGGATACGTTTTCAGGAGGCTTTCATCGCTACGCTCTTGCTGGCGACATGCTTCGAAATACATCGAGCGGGAATGACCGCACGCGTAGATATGCTGTTAACGACATTCATCGTACTCGGACTGATGCAACTCTACCGGTGGGAAAACAGGCTCGAATTGAAAGGATTGCCCGTTATAATACCACTCTTATTCAGTTGCGCCGTGCTCACAAAAGGCCCGGTGGGAATTATCATGCCCTTATTCATATTCTTTGTTTATCTGCTTCTACTGCGCAAATACAGTTTCGGCAAGATCGTCAAATCCCTCTTATATATAGGCGTTTCATCTGCGTTTATCCCGATGTTGTGGTATATCGAAGCATACAGGCAGGGAGGCGAAGATTTCTTAAACGTAGCGTTAGCCGAGAATTTTGGGCGCTTCTTTCATTTGAGCGAAAGTAACATCAATTATGAACTGGGACATAAAGAGGGCGTATTCTACAATTTCATCACCCTTCTTTCGGGATTTATTCCCTGGACATTATTGTTTGTTTTTTCGCTGTTCGGAGCTAAATGGCGCTTACCTCACAAGTCATTCGGGCAAATCCTGAAAGATGCATGGCTACGGTTTTTATCGATGGAAAAAATGAAACGGTTCAGCCTTGTAGCCGCCGTCTGTATTATATTCTTTTACACAATCCCTTCCAGTAAAAGGAGCGTCTATCTAATGCCGGCCTATCCTTTCCTGACCATACTTTTGGCGCAATATTTCATCTATATAACGGAGAATCGTTCAAAAGTGACCCGTATTTTTGCATACGTCCTGACGAGCATCGTTTCCCTAGTCTTTATCACCGGCCTGTTAGTCATGACACAGGCAATAGACCTCAACGCGGTCGCAGCACGGTTCGCCGCAAAAGAATCCGCGTTTAACGCTATCGGCAATGCTACAAGCATGTTTGTACACGACAACATCGCAAGCCTGATCGTCATCATGGCCATGTTACTTATTTCAATCATAACAGTGGTTTTCCACCTGACCAAACACATCAACCTCAAGATCCTGTATGCCACAATACTTCTGACGTTCAGCCTCAATCTTTTCATTGACGGCATTGTGATGAGAAACCTGAAAAACAATGCTTCAGCCCGGCCTTTCGCCGAACGGATAAGCAGAGATTACGAACTGGAAAATAACGTTTACGTAATGAATAATCTACGCAAATACATGAACCTTTACGGTATGAATTTTTACATGAACAACACGTTCCGCGACTTTGAGAAAGAAAAACCTGAAAGCGGATATTTCCTCACAACAGAGAAAGACGCCGAAAAAGTACAGGAACACTACGGCTCACAATATAAATTCGAACAGTTAGCCATCTCCGAGCGGCAAGGAGATATCAGCGGCAAAGCAATCTTGTTCCGTTTCAGCCTCTCACGTCATCCGGCATACCATTCGGTACCCAGACGACTCCTTATTTGCAATACTACCTTCCGATAACCATCTATTATAAAAAGACACCCTGCACACTTCAAGTTGTCGTTATTCAGCGATCGTGTAAGTATCCGGCTCTTGGACATAGGCCAATATCCCTTCCATATCGCGCTTTCGACCTCCTCCGTAAAAAAATCTTAATTTATTCAAGGATATTTGGGTAAATTCATTTCGTGCGCGTTTGGAAATCGCAGAATTTTCATGTAATTTTGTAGCTTTATTAACCTGTATCTTTTTTGAGATCATGAACATTAACAGAAGAACTTTTATCAAATCTTCCGCCGCTCTGACGGCAGGAATGGTTGTACCCCTGTCTTCCATGGAGTTTTCTTCTTCTCGTGCAACGCAGCCCAGCGACACGATTAACGTCGGGTTGATCGGCTGCCGGAGCATGGGATGGGGCGACTTGTCGAATTTCCTTACGCATGAGGAGGTGCGTTGTCCGGCGTTGTGCGACGTCGACAGCAAAACGCTGTCCGAACGGGCAGACGAAATTGCCCAAAAGTATGGTAAACGGCCGGACACGTACGTCGATTACCGAAAACTGCTTGATCGCAAGGATATCGACATCGTTATCATCGGGACGCCCGACCATTGGCATTGCCTGCAATTCGTCGACGCATGCAGGGCCGGCAAGGACGTTTACGTCGAGAAGCCGATAGCTAACAGCATTGCCGAATGCGACGCCATGGTCGCTGCCGCCAAACGATACAACCGCATTACGATAGCCGGACAACAGCAACGTAGCGGCAAACTATGGCACGAGATGATTGAATATCTGCGTAGCGGCAAGTTAGGCAAGATCGGCAAGGTACACGTATGGGGGAACTTCTCGTACGCCGCCATGCAGCCGTTGAAACCTGACACCGCCGTACCACAGGAACTCGACTATGAGATGTGGCTCGGACCGGCGCCTCAGACACCCTTCAATGCCGGTCGCCTGCACGGTTCCTGGCGCATGTTCTGGAACTATGGCGGCGGACTGATTACCGACTGGGGTGTACACCTGCTGGACATGGCTCTTTGGGGAATGGACGTCAAAACCATGCCCGTCAAGACGCTGGCCAGCGGAGGCAGGTTTCTTTTTCCAAACGGCGCGCATGAAACGTTCGACACCATGTCCGTCACCTATCAGTTCAGGGACTTTCTCATCGAATGGGAAAACAATGCCGGCGTGGAAACCGGCCCCTATGGACGGAACTACGGCCTCTGTTTCCGCGGCACCAACGGAACGCTGGTCGCCAACAGGGAAAGCTGGGAGATTTATCCCGAAGGCGACCGGGCGATGCCAATGAAGGTGACAGCCAGCGGCAACGACCATCTGGCGCACGTAACCCGATTTCTGGAATGTGTGAAAACTCGCAACCCGGAGACGCCCTGCACCATCGAAAACGGCAGCCTGTGCGCCAAATATTCCCATATCGGAAATATCGGCGTACGCATCGGCGGCGCTGCACTGACATACGACGACCGGGAGCGGAAGTTTGACGTTGCCGAAGCTAATCAGTACATCCGGCCGAAGTATCGCAGTCCGTGGAAATTCCCGGAATGACTTGCTGCAACGAACAGGAATGATAGACAAAGAGTAAATATTGAATGACTTAGCGCCTATACTGCAAGACATTCATACGCAACGGTTTTGAAGCGTTAGGGAGTGAACATTGCCTATATTTCCGAAAGTTACATCATTGTCGGAGCTGAGGAAGAAAAAGGGATCACCAGTAAAACCATGTGTTTCAAGCAAAGATATTAGTTAGTCTAAAGAGAAAGAAATGAATATCAGAGACCCCTCTAAGGGAAGTTCTGAACGCCTTAATTTTTGCATTAAAAG
>JAIRMH010000210.1 GCA_031258835.1 Tannerella sp. | reverse complement strand
GTCGCGCCCTCCTGGAAATTGCCGATCATGGTTGCTATGACTTCGTTTGCGCAGGGATTCAGGTTGTACAGGATTGTTTTCGTAAGTTTTCCGGCGCTGTTGAGTTTGTCGAAATATTTCGACATCGCTTTGGCGGTATTGAACTCGCCGATAGAATCAAAGCCGGTATCCGGTCCCGCTTGCCGGAACATTTTCGTATTATTGTCGCGGATCGCACCGTAGTGAAATTGTTGTGTCCAACCTGTTTCGGCATCCATTTCCCCGAAGATGATCAGCATGGCCGATTTGTATTTCAGTATTTCTTCTTTTGTGAGCGTCGTGCCGCCGTATACTTTGTTGAATATCGTTTTTATTTCGGCGGCGGTATAGTCTTCCGCATAAAATTCTTCGATGCCGTGGTCGGAAAGTTTGCATCCCTGTTCTTCGAAGAAGGCGTGACGCTTGCGCAATGCCGCCACAACGTCGTCGAATGAAGAGATGGTGACGCCGCTCGCTTCGGTGAGTTTCTCCATATAAGCGCGGAAAGCTGCCGGCGATTCGACGGCCATTGCTTTGTCGGGTCGCCACGTAGGGAGCATTTTTATTTCAAACCCGCTTTCCCGCGTACGGATGTGGTGTTCGAGGGAATCTACCGGGTCGTCGGTGGTACAAACCAACTCTACTTTGTAGCGGCGCATCAGTCCGCGGGCGGAATATTCGGGCTGCGCTAATTTCTCATTACATTCGTCGAATAGATCCTTTGCCGTTTTGGGACTTAAGAGTTTCGTTATTCCGAAAGCCGTTTTCAGTTCAAGGTGCGTCCAGTGGTAAAGCGGGTTACGCATCGTATAGGGGACAGTTTCCGCCCATTTCTCAAATTTTTCCCAATCAGAAGTATCGCTGCCCGTACAATAGCGCTCGTCGATGCCGTTTGTTCGCATGGCGCGCCACTTATAATGGTCGCCACCGAGCCATATCTCTGTGATGGATTTGAACTTATGGTCATCTGCGACCATTTTAGGCGACAAATGACAATGATAGTCAATAATCGGCATTTTAGCCGCGTAACCGTGATACAGTTCCTGTGCAGTTTTCGTCTCTAACAGGAACTCTTCGTCCATAAATGTTTTCATGTATGCATATATTTAAATTTACTGACAGTTTGTCGTCTGCCGACAACGAACTTGTTACATCGCACAATTGGCAGCAAAACTACATGAAAAACTCGTATTTTCCAAGCGCATGAGATTATTTTTTTTGGTGGGATCTGCAATTATATAAGAAATGTTTTGTCTGCATATACTTTTTTCAAAAAAATCATCATATAATTTTCGCGAATTAGAAAGGAAGCGGGTCGGTGTTAAGTTGTCTGATAAAATCTTCGTTATTTCCGATTGCCGGCATCATTGTTTGTGTAGCTGTATGATTATCGTCCGGGACGTTATTCATTTTTGATGTAAATTCCCGACTGTTGTTATTCGGGTCGTTGCAATTTTCGAATTTGACGAAGTTATGTTTGAATGCCAGCCAGATATCGCCAACTGCTCCATTCCTGTGTTTTGCTACAATAATTTCGGCGAGGCCTCTTAAATCTCTGCCTTCGGAATCTTCTTTGATTCCGTAATATTCGGGGCGGTGTATGAAGCATACCATGTCGGCGTCCTGTTCTATGGCGCCCGATTCGCGTAAGTCGGACAGTTGAGGGCGTTTGCCTTCGGCGCCGGTACGGGCTTCGACGCCCCGGTTCAACTGCGAAAGCGCTATAATAGGAATATTCAGTTCTTTGGCAAGTCCTTTGAGTGAACGGGAAATTATACTCACTTCCTGTTCCCGGCTACCGTAGGCCATGCCGCTTGCGTTCATCAACTGAAGGTAGTCGATGATAATGCATTTTATATCATGTTCTCTTACTAACCTCCGCGCTTTGGTTCTTAACTCAAATACGGATAAACTTGGGGTGTCGTCGACATATACAGGCGCATCGTAAAGTTCCGTTACTTTGTGGTCTAATTGTTCCCATTCATAAACTTCCAGACGTCCGCTCTTTATTTTATCGCCCGAAAGTTCACATACATTAGTAATAAGGCGGTTTACTAATTGCACGTTACTCATTTCTAAGGAAAACAGGGCGACCGGCGTTTTAAAATTCACCGCCATGTTTTTAGCCATCGACAGGACGAACGCCGTTTTTCCCATGGCTGGTCGTGCTGCAATGATGATAAGGTCGGAATTTTGCCAACCTGACGTGATCTTATCCAAATCGACGAATCCGCTGCTTATTCCGCTTAGTCCTTCTTTTCTTTTCGCCGCTTTCTGTATATTATGAATCGCTTCGTTTATAACGGGGTTTATCTGTACGGCATCTTTTTTTATGTTACGTTGCGATATTTCGAATAGCCGGGCTTCCGCTTCCTGCATCAAGTCTTCGATGTCAAGCGTTTCGTCAAAAGCTTTCCCCTGTATTAATCCTGAAAAACGAATTAATTCGCGAGCAAGGAATTTCTGCGTGATGATCTTGGCGTGGTATTCAAGGTGGGCCGTACTTGCCACATTATTTGTTAATTCGGATATATATAACATGTCGCCGGCCATTTTCAGGTTACTGCTCTTTTTTAACTGCTCCGTTACGGTAAGCATATCGATCGGACGTCCGCTTAAGGCAAGATTGACGATTGCTTCGAAAATCAATTCATGCCTTTTGTCATAAAAACATTCCGGACGTAATATTTCACTTACCGTAGAATACGCATCTTTTTCGAGCATTAAGGCGCCCAACACCACTTTTTCTATTTCTAATGCCTGTGGTTGTACTTTTCCTATTTCAGGAATGACGATTGTTTCGATATTTTTTTTTCTGCCTGTTCTTTTTTCTGTTATCATAATGGATTTTTTTTTGCCGGCCAAAAATACAACTTTTCACGGAGAGATGTAAGGCTCTCCACGAAAAGTTATAAAGAGGTTATTAACAACAACGTTTATTGACCTGTAAATTCAACTAATTCACAGGTCTCTTCTTTGCCGATTGTGTGTACAAGCATGAAAGAGTTTGGGTATTTAGTCTGAATAGAACTGACATAAAGGTGAATGGTATTAATAAATCTTCCGGTATTCTGAGGCGGATATATTCTTATTTTAGGTAATAACAGATATTTTACATGATTGTCCTTGAGGGTCTTCAACAACATGTCGGGGGTTGTTATCTTATAATTTTGAGCGTTATCGTCGATATATTGTTTTATAAAACGCTCGTAGTCAGAAGTATAATTTATATCAAGACTGTCTAATGTACGTGTCAGATTTTCGTTAAACAAAGATTTGGGGATTTGAAAGATCCCCGCGATGTTTATGCTTTCATTATTGATCTGGAATTTGCTGTCTTTTGTTGTTGTTGTTAATATACATTGGATGAAAGGCGCTAAACTGGGTAGCGTTTTTTTGCTCATATTTGTTATCAGAAAAACATTTTCACCCTTTTCTTTCTCAATGTGTGCCGTTACATTCTTTATATTGTCGCTGGGGACACTATATATACCCCAAAAGTCACGACCGGAGTAAACATATGATATGCTCGGCTTACGGCTTGCGATAACGGCGTTTTTGTCAAGATTGTCGCCTGCCCACCGACTCATTCGTATAAAATTCTCCCAGTCTGGGGTCAGGCCATAGAGATCATTCCCTGTTATGTTCTGTTGTAATACAGGTATATTATTTTTTATTTTTACATTCAGATGTACGCCTGTTCCGATAAATAAAACGATTAAGATGAAAGGATAGACCCATGTGAAATTTTTGAGACGCCTGTTTTTCAAAAGGTAGTAGACGCCTCCAAGTAGAAACAGCAGTATATAGGGATAATAGATCATGATTATCCTGTCCTGCGCCCACAACTGGTTTAAAAGGATGAAACTGGCGAAGAGTAATACGCCTGAATATAAGCCTGCAAAAAAGAGGCCTTTGTTTTTCTTAAAGAGAGTGACGATGCAGATAATAAACAGGATGTAAGTGAAGATGCTCAGGAAAGGGATATCTTCTAACGGCATGTCGGAGTAGGAACGGAGACCTAAATACTGGTACAGGAATCCGGACAGGTATGTGTGCGAGTTATTGATCACGCGATGTATTAATCCGGGAAGATCCTCTAATCCCTGTTCGATATTGTATGGGTTTTTAGATAAAAGCGTCTCAAAACTCTGTACGGATGCCGAATCAGGCCATATCACAGGCTTTAGAAAGTAAAAAATGCCAAATATAACGCCCCAAAAACCGATTGTAAAAATCATGTCTTTCCAGCGGCGCTCTATCGTAAAATAAAGGATTATTGCACCTATAACGCTTAATCCTATGGTCCGGGTCAAGCCCATTCCCATAATAACAAATGCCAAAATGAGGTATTTGCTCCAGTCTTTCTTAATGGAAGAATATTGCCGGATGAGGGTGCGTTCTGTGTCGTTGCTCCGGAAATAGCCGGAAAATAAATAGAAAAACAGCGCCTGCATAAACATAAATAGCGGTTCACTGTATGTATAACTTGCAAAAAACAGGACGTGTGGATTTATACAGACAAGGAATAGTGAGGGGATTAGAACTGTGGACGGCGTCGTACGCCGGAAACTTTTATAGAAAAGCCAGAAAGAGGTCATCATAAAAATTGCCGAAAGAGATTTGAGTAAAATCAGTTTCATCCCGAATAATCCAACAAAAGGAGACAGCAGTATCGGATATAACGAGCCGTGATGTCCCGGATAGATAAAGTTTTTCCAGAAATCGCCCGCAGCAACGATATAATCACAGTCATCACCGCTAAGGCTTACTTTTACATCAAATAAAAGGATACTTATAAGTGTTCCCAGTGTTAATGAGAGGGCGACAAAGGTTTTCTCATGCTTGTCAAAAAAAACGCGAATATTTCCTGTTGGATTTTGTGTTGACGGTTTCGTTTTTCCGTTGTGTTTTTTAATCTTGTTCATAATCGTTGTGTTCAATTTCGTGTTTTATTATGATGTCCATTGTCTATATAAATTTGATTTTTTTTGCTGCAAACGCGCACATTTTAATCAACAGCCAGCCATGCCGGAAGCGACTAATTTGTGTGGAGCCGTATTTTCTGTCTTTGTAGCGCACGATAATCTCCGTAATTTTCATGTTTAGTTTTGCTGCTCCAAACAGCAAATCGAAATCGCCGAAAGGGTCGAAATCGCCGAAATAATGCCGGTTTGCTTTTATTGTTTCATAGTCTTTTTTGAATAATACTTTTGTGCCGCAAAGCGTATCTTTTAGCGATTGACCTAATAAGTAAGAAAATAATACGCCGAAGCTTTTATTCGCAATTAAGTTCAGCAGCCGCATCGCCTGTTTCTCCATCGGATATACCAGACGGCAACCGTTTATAAATTCTCCTTTGTTCTTTTTCAGCGCGTCATAGAATTTGGGCATATCTTCGGGTGGAGTTGTCAGATCAGCATCCAGAATAAACAGAATGTCGCCGGTTGCCGCCTCAAAGCCCTCTCTGACGGCATTCCCTTTGCCTTTTCCTGTTTGAATCAGCGCTTTTATGTTTTTATCCGGATATTTATCTTTAATACGAAGTATTTCTTCGTATGTCCGGTCGGAAGAATGGCCTTCCACGAAGATAAATTCCTGTGAAGATCCGAACTCGGGAAGTCGTTTTATTGCATTTTCAATATTTCCTTTTTCATTTCTTGCAGGTATGATAATAGATACCGAATAATCACAATCGGTACTTCTCGTAACAGGTCGCGCAATAATAAAATTGACTAAATTAAGGCGGTTAAGGAATGGAAGGTTCGCAAGGAAACGGTTAAAAAGAGAGGTTAGTAGCGGGATATAAAAAGGGAGTAAGATTTTTCTTTCTGTCTTTATAAGTTCGAATCCCGTAAGATGAAGCAAATTGTTCACATCATGTGTTGATAGCCAGTTTTGATTGGGTTGCTCCAGTTTTAATTTCAATTTCTCGGCAAGTTTTAGCATTGGCTCCCAGAGAAAATTGTAATTGGAGATCACGATTTTTGTTTTCTCATGGCAAACTTTGTGAAGACACAGAAAGGCTTTTTGGATATCCCATAAAGACATCGCAAGGTCAGACATGATGACATAGTCAAATTTTTCATCTAACTGGAGTTCTTCGATATCGTCAACTATAAATTTATACGTACATGTGGTGGCGGTGCTTGCACATGGTTGGGAAGATGCGCGCGCTATTTTTATCATTTCCTCAGAGAAGTCTATCCCGACGCCATACGATGGATGAACGGCATACAATAACTCGCCCGTACCGCATCCGATTTCGAGCACCCGGCTACCGGCTGGAATGAGGAATGAAAAATATTTTTCTATAGACAAGTTATAATATTTCCTTTTCTTTTTCCATTGTTTCCGCGTTGAAGCAATGGCGTTAAAGTAACTTTTAATTACATTTTTATCCAAAATCGTATATTTTATATTATATATATTCGCGCAAAGGTACTTGTTTTTTTAGTTTTCTCAAAAAAACACGAAAAATTATTTGCCCCTGCCCGTCCATGTGTTTCTCGGTATCCGTAACAAAACAGCGATCTGTCAAAAAGCACAATGGCGCTTCTTATATTACTAAAATAAAAATAAGAAACATTAAAACAGGCGCGTTCATTTTGTTTTGCGTTTGATTCATATTATCTTTGTTTCAACATTATGAAGCAGTTATGTGTATATGGTTGAAGCGAACGGGAATTATACTTTTGATACCGATAGTTTTGGTGCTATTGGTATCTATTCTTTTATATGTTCCCCCGTTCCAAAAGGCGATTGTCGGGAAAGTGGCTGAATATGCGTCGAAATCTATTGGGATGAAGATCGAATTTGAACGCATCAGGCTCTCATTTCCATTAAATCTTTCTATGCATAATGTGTCGGTTGTAGCTTCCGGCAACGATACGTTACTGTACCTGAATAAACTTACGCTGCAGGTGCGTTTCAGGCCTTTGTTGAAGGGGAATATCTCCGTTAGCGGAATCCGGCTGGAAAAACTTGATTTTAATACGGGGGATTTAGTTGACGGCATGGGGATAAAAGGCTGTGCCGGCGAGATCTATTTTAAAGCCGATTCGATTAATCCGGCGGCTGAATATGCTTTGTTGAATAAAATGAAACTGTCGGATGCCGATATCGAATTGTTTATATGTGATACGACGGTTACGGATACGTCAAAGTCCGGGATGAACTGGTATATGGATTTGAGGGAGGCAGAGTTCAGGAATGTCGCTTTCTCATGCCGATTGCCATGTGATTCGATATATCTCGGTTTGCAAATGGACAATGCGATATTGTCCGGCGGCATTGCAGATTTGAGGAACGGGCGATATGAGGCGTCGAATTTGCGGTTGAGTGTACCGGAGATATCTTATAGTACGGATCTTCAAGAGGCCGCACCGGGGTTCGACATGTCTCATATCTGTTTTTCGGATGTTCATCTATTATGTGATTCTTTGTATTACGAATCCGAGAAAAAAATGCATGTGCAGGTGAAGGAATGTTCTGCCCGGGAGCGGTCAGGGATCATCCTCCGGTCTGTGACGGGAAGTATCGTGTCCGACGACATCCGGTTTCATATTCCTTCATTTTTGGCGCAAACGGAATATTCAACGTTACAAATGCAGGTCGTGGCGCCCTGGTCGGCTATCGACGACATGGATCCGCACGGTGATATGTCGGTTGTTCTGTCGGCTTCTGTCAGCAAAGAAGATATGATGTTTCTTGCCGGTGATACGCAGGGGAATTTCCTGAAAAATTATCCTGACACTTCGTTTCAGATGGAACTGTCTGCCGCCGGGAATATTGATAATATGAAATTGCACAAACTGGATG
>JAIRMH010000124.1 GCA_031258835.1 Tannerella sp. | reverse complement strand
GTATACGTATTATGTACGCGCACGCGTGTGTATACGAAAGAAAACCAACAAAAACAAATCATTTAAACCATATTTCCCGATTGTCGTTCTTATCGGAATAAACGACGAAACGGGATTTTTATATTCACAAAAACAGATTCAAACAACTGCCGCCGGCGTGGATTTCCATCGCCGGCCGAGCCGTTTTATACCGTTACGGGAGGAGCATGCCTTGTGCAATCCTCCCTTTTTATAAAAGTAAGAACTGCCGCCATTGGGAGCATCTCACTTTTAACCGAAACAATTTGAAGCGGAACAGACTGTTCATACATGAAAATAAAGAATTAAAGCCATTTGAATCATTGTAATATTAAATAAATAGCGATGAAAATACATTATTATTTACTAAACAATCCGATTACGCCCGATCCGGACAATATCACCGGTAATGTTGCAAAACAAGCTACCTGTTCAGACATCAAACTTCAGGATCTGGGAGTAAACGTCATGAGTAGAAATTGGCCTTTCGAATCTTTGAACGTCAACGGTTCGGATGGTCACAGTCAATCACCTTTAAAAACAGAATGCCTATGAAAAAAAACAGAATGAGCAAATGACAACAAAGCGGCCGGAAAACACCGGTATCGTCTCCCGACTGCAGTGACTTTAAAACGAGAGAAATACCATAATTAAAAACAAATCTTATCACTATAATAAATTATGACAAACAAATTGATCAACGGCATGAAAAATGCCAAGCTAAAAAAACTTGTAAAGATAATGATGCTGTCCGTTTTTCTCCTGCTGATGGGGACAGGGATAGCAAGCGCCCGGGACGGCGATTCTTCGGAAACGCTCGAACCGCAGCAGAGCAAGACCCGCATCACAGGCACGGTTGTCGATCCGGCAGGCGAACCGGTGATCGGGGCGAATGTAGTGGAAAAAGGTGTCGCCACCAATGGAACGACTACCGATGTGGACGGCAAATTCAGCCTGAACGTATCGCCGGGGGCGACGCTGGTCGTTTCCTTTATCGGGTATGTGACGCAGGAAATCGCCGTGGGAAACCGGATGGAAATGCAAATCACCCTTCAGGAAGACTTGCAGGCGCTGGAAGAAGTAGTCGTCGTCGGCTACGGTACACAACGTAAGGTGAACCTGACCGGCGCCGTCTCCAATGTCAATTTTGAAAGCGAAGCGATTGCTTCCCGTCCTTTGACGAGCGCTTCTTCCGCCTTGTCCGGACTGTCGTCCGGACTGGTTGTCCGGCAATCCAGCGGAACGCCCGGTTCTGATAATGCAAGTTTGCGGGTCAGAGGCTTGGGAACGCTGAACAACAGCGATCCGCTGGTACTGATTGATGGACAGCCTGGAGATCTCAACAGTTTAAGTCCCGGTGACATTTCGTCTGTCTCCGTATTAAAGGATGCGGCATCGTCCGCCATCTACGGTTCGAGAGCCGCTAACGGCGTTATTCTGGTGACAACCAAATCGGGATCGGACAGCGGTGGAAAAGTTACCTTCAATTATACGGGATCAGTGGGACGTTCTGAGCCTACCAAATTGTTTGACGTCATCAGCAATACGGCCGACCACATGACATTAGTGAACCAGATTGACCGTAATTCCAACCGGACGCCATCCTTTACGCAAGAATGGATAGACGAATGGCGGGAAAAGTCAAAAACCGATCCGATTCTCTATCCCAATACCGACTGGTGGGATGCCGTTCTGACGCCGGATATAATCCAGAATCACAGTTTCTCGGCAAGAGGAGGAAGCAACAAAATCGGATTTTACACTTCTTTCGATTATCTGGACAATCAGGGGATGATGGCCAACACGGGCTATAAACGATACACTTTTAGAAACAACCTGACGTATCAGGTCAATGACTGGCTCAAGTTGGGCAATATCCTGACCGCCATGCTCGGAGACAGTGAACCGGCCGATCCGAATAGCGTTTTCCAGTGGTGGCAGGGGACCACGCCGGGGATGTTGCCCAAGCATCCCGACGGACGATACGGTGGCGCCATGACGGGAGGCGGCGAAAGCGGAGTAAGCAACTCGCTTAAGGTTCTAGAACTCGCCAGGGGAGAAAAGAAAATGCAACGCTATACCGGGAAAATCTATGCCGTCCTTATGCCGATCAAGGGATTGGAGATTACAGGAAGTTATTTTGTCGACATGTATAACTACGATACCTGGAGCAGTGAAGATCAGGCCAGCAATTGGAATTTCCAGACGGAAACGGAAACGTTTACCCCGAGTGGAGTGATCAGCATCTGGAACTCCTATTCCAAGGCGGCACGCTATGTGACGGATATTTATGCGGATTATTCAAAAACGTTTGCAAACGTACATGACGTGCATGTTTTGGCAGGATTCAACCAGGAGTACTACAAATCAAATTCATTCTCTGCCAACAAGCGGGATTTGTACAGCCTGGACACGCCGGTACTGGATGCCGCGCCGACCAACGTATCCTCCGCAGGTACCGCGGCCGACTTTGCGATGCGCTCGTTTTTCGGCCGCCTGAATTACGAATATGCACACAAGTATCTGTTTGAAGCCAACTTGCGTGCGGACGGTTCTTCGCGGTTTGCGCCCCATGCGCGCTGGGGCACCTTCCCCTCTTTCTCGGCGGGATGGAGAATTTCGGAAGAGGCTTTTTGGGGCGATCTTAATAACACGGTAAACAACCTGAAATTCAGAACCTCATGGGGAAAGTTGGGAAACAACAGCATTGGCAACTATGACTGGCAGGACGTATATGCGGCCGCCAATTACAGCTTTAACGGAACGGTAGTAAAGGGACTGGCGCCAAGTGCCATTGCCAATGACCGGATCAGTTGGGAAACGACGGATATTTTTAATCTGGGAATAGACGCCGGTTTGTTCCGGAAAGTATCTCTTTCGCTGGAGTATTACAACAAACTCACGCACGGTATTCTGTATCGCAATCCCATCCCCTATGTGAACGGCGGGCTTACCGCACCGATGGTAAACAGCGCCAAAGTACAGAACAGAGGCTTTGAAGGCGACATCAACTATCGCACCGCCCTTGGACGCGATTTCAACATCTCCATCGGATTCAACGGTTCCATCAACCATAATAAAATCGTGCAGTACAAAGGCGATTTGCTGGAAGCTCATGGACAGGGCGTCTGGACGGAAGGCCAGCCGATGGACAAGTTTTATGTGCGCGAAATCGATCATATCATACAAGATCAGGCCGAAATTGATCAGTTGGTAGCCGACGGATGGACATTCAGCCCCGTCACGCCCGGACCCGGAGATTTTCTGTATAAAGACCAAAACGGCGACAAGAAAATCAACGATGACGACCGGGTGTTGAAAGGCAATCCCATTCCCGTATTTACCTACGGCGGCAATCTTTCCGCCGAATACAGGGGATTTGATTTTTACACATTGATTACCGGTGTTTCGGGATGGGATAAATATATTACGGCAAACTTTTTCAGTTTCAATATCACACCGGGTTATATTTCTAATACAGAGTATCTGAACTCATGGACGGAAACGAATCGCAGCACTACCATTCCCAAGATATACTTCAGCGACGCAAGGAATCAGCAAACCTCCGCATATCATTTGCATGACGCAAGCTATTTCAGGGTCAAAACGCTGCAACTGGGATATACCGTTCCACGCCGAATTACCAAACGTATACAGATTGACAGGGTAAGGGTATATGTGAATCTGGAAAACTTTTTCACCTTCACCTCTTACCCGGGCATGGATCCCGAGACAACCAGTTCGTC
>JAIRMH010000084.1 GCA_031258835.1 Tannerella sp. | reverse complement strand
CCCGTAACGTCCACCTTATTTGGGGGTTTACCCCCCCCCCCCCCCCCCCCATATTGGGAGCGTGAGGACGAGTATCATCCCTGTATAGTTTGTTATTCTCATTTAGCTTGTTGGTTTTTATATCATTAAAAAGCAAGTAATACCAATATGTATTGCCGTGGGCTAACCGCATCTTTTCCTTGAAATCGGGATGATTGCGGTTATGCATATCCATGTCGAAGGCTCTGAATCTTTTTTCCACTTGTGTGCTTACCCCATTTTTTATCCAGAAACCGGGAT
Organism: Tannerella sp.; assembly: GCA_031258835.1. GTDB lineage: Bacteria > Bacteroidota > Bacteroidia > Bacteroidales > Tannerellaceae > Tannerella. Next base: position 26,205 of record JAIRMH010000084.1, on the reverse strand, counting down.
TGCCCTGTTCTAAAGCAATTAGAGCTTCCTGATGACTGATTGACAAAGAAGGCCGCATGTCTGTCCTGAAATATTTCTCATGCAGCGCGCGAAAAGTTTTCAGGTCTTTGTTTGTCAGGCATATAGCCAGCATATATTGCAAGGGTAGCGTATTTCCCGGCTGATGTTCCGTTAAACGGTCGAAAGTTTCGAACATATTAATAGAACCCGCGTACATATTATCTTTAACGAAAACGAACGCTTTCCTTTTATTCCCCAGCGCATAATCATTTTCAACCGCCTCATCATTGTATAGAAATGTCCGGTATTGCTGCGCTTTCTTCTTATAGAAAAGTGTTTGTTCCAGCAGGCGAATGTATTTTTCCGCGACCGGGTATTCCCCTGAAATAAGATTTGTTTCAATAAGCCTTTGTAATAAACGTACATTCCCGTTATTTAATGAAATTACCATGCCTTCGAATGCCAACTTCTGTGCGACGGCGACATCTCCGATATAGTAGTAAATATCGCTTAACGCAATAGCATTGACATGGGTGTCGTCCCACTCGGCTAAAATGTTTTGATGTCCCTGCTTATTATAATCGAATAGCCGGTCTCCCAGCAGGTTTTTTTGCGATAGTGCAAGATTCATGACATTCATGATCTGCAGGTTATATCCTTCCGAAGGAAATGTCTCAATAATTTTATCCCACCGGCAGTTTCGCAGGTAGTAGTCCTGTTCGACGCTTTTTAATATGAGGCGTTTGTCGTTTACGCTTGTCCATATAAGAAATATGAAAAATGCAAGCGCCGGCAATGTCGTTATTGCCGTTTCTTTTCCGGAAGAAAGAGTTGCTGCTCTCGCCGATATCCGGAACTTGCTTTTCCCGAATATCCGGGTTGTAATCAACGCGAGAGGAAAGGCATACCAAGTGTAGTAGATTATTTTGTTTTTGAGAAGAAACTCGTAATAAGCGTCGGGCAAGAGGATCATTCTTAACTCTCCATGTAAATTTAAATAGATGGATGCCACCCCGATAAGAGCGACTTCTACGAATAGAATCAAACTATAATATCGACCGGGGTTTTTACGGATAAATTCCCAAAATGCGACAATTATGGCAAATAATGAGACTACCGCCCCGGCAACAAAAAAAAGGACGGGAACCATGATCATACCGGTTACGATTCTTTTTATGAACGTATTTATACCGGCATATATATTCAATGCCGTAAGCATGATGAGGCATGCAATCGTGCCCTGTATATTATAATTCATGTCGGTGTGCAGAATGAAGAGAAGGCCTGTCGGAATGAGACTTACTAAAAAAGTGATCCGTGAATGAGCGATTTTTTCCGATAAACATTGTGTAAGTATGCCGACAGATGTTAACAATAATGATGTAATAAGCGCTCCGGAGGTCGGAAACATGAAAAATTGAACGATAAAACCGGCTAAATAACGGGAAAGTCCTCCCGGCTGAAGAATGGTGTCGGAAGCATATTGGCGGGTGGACAGGAATAATTGTAACTGTTCGATATAATAGAAATGATACCGATAAACAGTATATTGCAGGAGTAAAAATAAACCGCAATAAATGATTGTCCAAAATATGATTTTTTTGTATTTCATGTTACAAGTAAGCGTCTCTTTTATTTAAGGCGTTCGTAAATTTTCGATTGCAAAGATAATGGTTGTTGGCTAAAAAAACTTTCAATATTTAGTCAAAAACTTTCAATATTCGGTCATTTTTTCGTTTTGTCACTACGAAATATGATTTTTATACGTAAATAATCATAATATAACCGCCCCGAATAGACGGTTTCGGGTAATTTCTATTTACGCCGGCTCTATTCCCTGCTCCGCCAATAGCCGGAGGCTTAAATCTTTTAGTTTGAATTTTTGTATTTTACCGCTTCCGGTCATAGGAAATTCATTGATGAAAAACACGTATTTCGGTATTTTGTGACGTGCGATTTTGCCCCGGCAGAAATCGATGACAATATCTTCCGTAAGACCGGCATCGTCTTTTTGTATGATGAAAGCGCCTACTTCTTCTCCGTACTTGGGAGATGGTACGGCGGCGACCTGTACGTCTTTGACGCCTTCCAAATTATATAGGAACTCTTCAATTTCCCGCGGATAGATATTCTCTCCTCCACGAATGATCATATCTTTGATACGTCCTGTGATACGGTAATAGCCATTTTTATCTTTGACGCCGAGGTCGCCCGAATGGAGCCATCCGTTTTTGTCGATGACCTCTGCCGTAGCTTCGGGGTTCTTATAATAGCCTTTCATCACGAGGTATCCGCGGCAACACATTTCGCCCTGTACGCCGACGGGACATTCTTTGCCTGTTTCGGGATCAATGACCGCCACTTCCGTAAAAGGATATTCGCGACCGACGGTCGTACAGCGGTCTTCGAACGAATCTTCGAGTACGGAATGTGTCATGCCCGGCGAACTTTCCGTCAATCCGTATACGCTTGTTATGTGTGTGATATGCATTTTTTCCGTCACGGCGCGCATCACTTCGATAGGGCAGAGGGAACCGGCCATGATCCCTGTCCGGAGCGATGTGAGGTCGAACATATTGAACATCGGGTGATTCATCTCTGCAATAAACATAGTCGGCACGCCATACACCGCCGTACAGCGTTCTTTATGAATAGATGCAAGTACGACTAAAGGATCGAATTTTTCGACCATCACCTGCGTACAGCCGTGCGTCAGCACGTTCATGGAAGCTAATACCACGCCGAAGCAGTGGAAGAGCGGTACGCAACAGCACAATTTATCGTCGTCGGTGAATCCCATTCCTTCGCCGGTAAAATATCCGTTGTTTACGATGTTATGGTGCGTCAGCTTCACTCCTTTCGGGAAGCCGGTCGTACCGGAGGTATACTGCATGTTTACCACATCAAAACAGTGGGTCTGTTTTTTTGCATTGTCAAGTTCGTCGTCATCAATATTCCTGCCGAGCAGCAATATCTCCGCAGTGTTGTACATGCCGCGATATTTCTCCTGACCGATATATACGACGTTTCGTAATTCGGGAAAACGTTTGCTGTGCAAATACCCGCGCTGACGTTCTTTCAGTTCCGGCAACATCGTGTATACCATGTCGACATAACTTCCGTCGAATACTCCGTCGGTGATGCACAAGGTCTGAATATCGGAATCTTTGACAAGAAATTCCAGTTCATTCTGTTTGTAGTTCGTATTTACAGTGACTAACACAGCCCCGATTTTTGCTCCTGCAAAAAGAAATGTCAGCCAGTCGGGCACATTTGTCGCCCAAATACCGATATGCGTGCCACGTTTTACGCCGATAGCCAGGAGGCCTTTCGCCATATCATCAACGCGTCTATTAAATTCTTTCCACGTGAACCGCAGGTTACGGTCGGAGTATACGAGATATTCTTTGTCGGGCGTTACTGTCGCCCAATGTTCGAGCCATTCGCCAAGAGTATTATTACTTAATTCCATGTTATATCAGGATTTAACGTTGTTTTTACTATGTGTGAACCGATGTCTTTTGTTTTTCCAATTAATAAGGTGTATAAATTACTCCGAGGATTTTCGCCGGACTGTCGTTTACGGTATGTACATGGTGAGCGACGATGGAGTCGTAGTAGATGCTATCGCCCTGTTCGAGGACATAGGTGTTTTTCCCATAATTAATTTCAATGGAGCCTTCTATGACATAGATGAACTCTTCACCTTCATGCGTCGAGAAAATAAAGTCTGCATCTTTTGCCGGCATGATGTCTATGACAAACGGTTCCATATGACGTCCGGATTTGTCTTGCGAGAGGGCGTGGTACGACATATATTTGTGTTTTGTGACGGCATTGTTCGTAAAGCCGATCCCTTCGGTGTTCGTCCGTTTTTCTTTGCGGCAGATAACAGGCCCCAACTCCTGCTGATCGTCAAGGAATGTTCCAAGCCTGACCCCAAGTACGCGTGCAATCTTTATCAGCGGCGCCAATGACGGGAAATCCTCATTCTCCTCGATACGTATTACCTGTTCTTCATTTAATCCCGACCGTTCCGCCATTTCTGCCGTAGAAATGTTTTTCATTTTGCGGATACTTTTAATCTTTTCTCCGATTATTTTATTCGTTCCCATTTCGCTTACATTTTGATTTTTTTTCGGCAAAAATACTTCTTTTTCTAATATAACAAATAGTTTTGTTTATAATTTGTTCAAATTCGTTCGCAATTTGCATCTATTTCTTCAAAATGAGGATATCAACGGCTTCCTGAGGCGGAAATTACGTGGCTTTTTCTTCGAGATTAACAGTCGTGTTCACTATGTAAAAACATAACGGCGGATTGATTGAAGGTTGCATCTGCGATGTGAAAAAAAATGGAATATTTTGTATTCCTCCTAACTTGCGTTACATTTGTGTCGTTATTTTTAATAATAGAAGGTTATGATTTCAAATGTAGATTTTATCTCGGAAATTAACAGGATGCGCAAAGAGAAAAATGCGGTAATTCTGGCTCATTTTTATCAGACGGGAGATATTCAGGATCTTGCGGATTGTGTTGGGGATAGTCTTGCGTTGGCGCAATGGGCTGCCGAAACGTCGGCGGATATCATTGTGCTTTGCGGCGTGCATTTTATGGGCGAAACGGCTAAAATACTTTCGCCGGAGAAAAAAGTATTAATTCCTGACTTGGATGCCGGATGTTCATTGGCGGAAAGTTGTCCTGCCGGCGAGTTTGAAAAGTTTGTCAAAGCTCGTCCCGGATATCAGGTTATATCTTATGTAAATACGACGGCGGCGGTCAAAGCGTTGACGGACGTAGTAGTCACTTCTACGAATGCCCGTAAGATCGTGGACACCTTTCCCGAAGACGCGAAGTTGATTTTTGGCCCCGACCGCAATCTCGGCAATTATATAAATGGCGTAACCGGACGCCGGATGTTACTTTGGGACGGTGCCTGCCATGTGCATGAACAATTTTCGCTGGAAAAGATTCTGGAACTTAAGAAAGAGCATCCCGAAGCGGAAGTGATCGCTCATCCCGAATGTAAACAGCCTGTTTTGACGATTGCCGATTTTATCGGTTCGACGGCGGCCTTGTTGAAGTATACGGAGCAGTCTCCGAAGGCCGTGTTTATCGTGACAACGGAAAGCGGAGTGATACATGAAATGCGCAAACGAAGTCCGCAAAAACAGTTTATTCCAGCGCCTCCCAATGATAGTACGTGCGCATGTAACGAATGTAGTTTTATGCGCCTGAACACGATGGAAAAACTCTATTTATGTCTGCGCGACGAAACGCCTGAGATTTTTGTTGATCCCGCTATACGCGAACGCGCTGTTAAACCTATACAACGTATGCTTGAACTTTCATAATAAATTTCATATCTTTCTCCAATAAATTTTGCCGGACATTTTTATCGGTCTGTATGGAATGTCGAAAATTTAATGTACATTTACGGCTTGATAGGGGAGTTAATACAAGGTTATGATAGAACGTGATTACATAATGCGTGTCTTGCAGGAGTTTTTCGAGGCAATAGCGAAAGTGGTGTATCGGGATATGAAAGGCCGGTATCCTGATACGGCGCAGATGCAGGAGCAATTAAATGAGATGTACAGGCAGTTTTTTCGCCATTCGGCGGAACATTTTTACGAAACGGATAAGGAAATGATACTTGACGGTCTGGAACAGGAAGAACGGAGCGTACAGGATACGTTTGCACGGGTGCAGATGCTCTCCGAACTGTTGTATCAGGACGGGCTTATTAAAAAGAGTATCCCCGAAAGATGTATGCTGCTTGAAAAGGCACTGTATCTGCTCGAATATCTGGATCGGAACAGCCGGACTTTTTCCTGGGAACGCAATGGGAAAATCAATGAGATAAAGAAAGTATTGACTGAATTTGAATATTAAATATTAAATATATGTAAGTTATGAAACAGAGAGTTTTTTTATGCAGTTTGTTATGTGTGGCATATGCCTTTGTAACAGCAAGCGCCGAAGAAGCGCGGTTATTGCGTTTTCCTTCGACAAACGGTTCCGAGATTGTGTTTACGTATGCCGGCGATTTGTATAAAGTTCCGGTAAACGGAGGCGAAGCGAAGCGTCTTACTTCGCATGTGGGATATGAAATGTTTCCCCGTTTTTCACCCGATGGCAAGACGATTGCATTTACGGGTCATTACGATGGGAATACGGAAGTTTATTCAATTCCTGCCGAAGGTGGCGAACCTTTACGTTTGACGTATACTGCAACAAACCAACGGGATGACCTTGGAGATCGTATGGGGCCAAATAACATTGTAATGTGTTGGACAACAGATGGGAACGGAATAGTTTACCGTAATCGTATCGGTGGCGGATTTACCGGGAAGCTGTATATAGCCGGAAAAGAGGGGGGACTTTCCGAGGTGATACCCCTGCCGGAAGGCGGCTTCTGCAGTTATTCGCCCGACGGTAAGCGATTGGCTTATAACCGTGTGATGCGCGAGTTCCGCACATGGAAATATTATAGAGGAGGTATGGCCGACGATGTTTGGATTTACGATACGGATAAGAAGATCGTTGAAAATATCACCAATAATGATGCGCAGGATATTTTCCCAATGTGGGTGGGAAATGAGATTTATTTTCTTTCCGACCGTGACCGCACGATGAATGTATTTGTCTATAATACCGTTACAAAAGAGACGGCGAAGGTCACGGACTTCAAAGATTATGATGTGAAATTCCCGAGTACGAACGGCAAACAGATCGTTTTTGAAAATAGCGGTTATATCTACAAGCTGGATCCGGCGACGAAGAAAACGGAGAAAGTGAATATCTCCCTCGCTTCGGATCATATATATGCGCGCAGTGAGATGAAAGACGGCGACAAATATATTTCGGCGGCAAGTCTTTCGTCGGACGGCAAACGCCTTGCAGTCACGGCTCGCGGCGAGATATTTAATCTTCCGGCAGAGCAGGGGGTGACAAAGAATATTACCCATACCCCCGGTGTTCACGAACGTTCCGCGACATGGTCGCCAGACGGGAAACATATTGCATATATCTCGGATGTTTCCGGCGAAACGGAACTTTATATGCAACCTGCCGAAGGTGGCGAAGCGATTGCACTGACAAAAAATAATGATACATATATACGCGATTTCGTATGGAGCCCGAACAGTAATTATATCGTTTATACCGACCGCAAAAACAGGCTTGCCCTCTTAAATATATCGAATAAAAACAGGACAGTCGTTTTGCAGGATCCTGTCGGCGCCCCGCGTGGAGCGACATTTTCGCCCGATAGCAAATGGCTGACATATACGCGCGACGCATCGAATGATTTCTCGGTCGTTTATGTTTATAATCTTGCGGAAAAGAAAGAATACGCTGTAACGGATCGTTGGTATAACTCCGGCTCCCCGGAGTTTAGCATCGATGGGAAATATCTGATATTCAGTTCGTCGCGCGACTTTAATCCGATATATGGATCAAAGGAATGGAATCATATATACAGACAGGAGAATGGTGTATACCTTGCTTTGCTGGAAAAAGATACCCCATCGCCTTTTATTCAGAAAGATGATGGGGCGGAAACAAAAAAAGCGGAAGTGAAAGTGGAGGAAGGAAAGAAAAAAGACGATAAAAAAGATGAAAAGTCGGGAAAAGATGTCGTTATTGATACGGAAGGCCTTTCCGATCGTATCATAAAAATTCCTGTAAGCACGGGTTTTTATAGCAGTTTTTATTCGGACGGCAAAAAAATTTATTACTCTCGTAACGGGTCTGTTTTTGTCTATGACTTGGAAAAGAAGAAAGAAGATACGGTAGCCGACGGTGCTCGTATGTGGGTAGAACCGGGAAGTAAAAAAGCCGGTTTCTTCAAAGGACGGCAGATTTATGTGATGGATATCCCGTCGGGGAAAGCGAACCTTGAAAAGCCCGTCAATCTTTCCGACATGAAGATTAAAACGAATTATTCGGAAGAATGGGCGCAGATTTTTGATGAGGCATGGCGGGCGTTTCGCGATGGTTTTTACGTTGAGAACATGCATGGCGTAGACTGGAAAGCGATGAAAACGAAATATGCCGTGCTTGTGCCGTATGTAAAAAATCGACTGGACCTTAATTATGTGATCGGAGAGATGATTGGAGAACTTAATTGCGGCCATGCTTATATAACGACGGGTGAAATGGATCGTCCGGAACGGATAAAAACCGGCCTTCCGGGAGCTGAAGTGTCGCGTGACAAAAGCGGGTTCTTCCGTCTGGAAAAAATCTACAAAGGCGAGACTTGGAGTCCCTCTTTGCGCTCGCCGTTGACGGAGCCTGGGGTTGATGCAAAGGTCGGAGATTATATTGTTGCTGTCGATGGCGTACCGACAAATAGCGTGAAAGATTTATATGCATTGCTTGTTGGGAAAGCAAATGTTCCTACAGAACTTATGCTCAACGGTGCCACGTCATTACAAGGCGCAAGGAAAGTCGTTATCCGTCCGCTCGAAGAAGAATATTCGCTTGTTCATTATCAATGGGTGAAAAATAATATCGAGAAAGTCGATAAGGCGTCGAACGGTAAGATCGGATATATTTATATCCCGGATATGGGAGCGGAAGGTCTGAATGAATTTGCGCGTTATTTTTACCCGCAACTCGATAAGGAGGGGCTGATTATCGACGACCGCGCTAACGGAGGCGGCAATGTTTCTCCAATGATCCTCGAACGTCTGGCTCGCGAACCTTACCGTATGACGATGTATCGCGGGAGTTCCCGTAACGGTACGATTCCCGATGCCGTGCAGGTGGGGCCGAAAGTTTGCCTTATCAATAAATATTCCGCATCGGACGGCGACCTGTTTCCCTGGGGATTTCGTGCGCTTGGTTTAGGAAAACTGATAGGGACGCGCACCTGGGGCGGAATCGTCGGCATAAGCGGTTCGCTTCCTTTTATTGACGGAACGGATATACGCGTACCGTTTTTCACGAGCTACAGTATGGACGGTGAATGGATTATCGAAAATCACGGAGTAGATCCCGATATACAGGTGGATAATGATCCGGTTGGAGAATGGAACGGAGAAGACCGGCAACTTGACCGTGCAATAGAAGAGGTCATGAAAGAATTGAAGAGCCGAAAGCCATTACCCAAAACTCCCGCACCGCGCGTGTGGAATAAATAAAGTATCATATTCGTTGATACATTATTAAGGTAAGGGCAACAGATTTTCCCAGCGTACGTTCCATGCGCCGTTTTTGGGGAATCCGGGTGTCGGAATAGCGTTCCCGTCCCATCCGGCGCACATCATGGCGACAGCGGTGAGCAGACCGCCGTTACCCGGCAGATAGATGCGCAACCTGTCGTTCTGGTAATTGTGTCCGTTCGGCAGGTAAGTGTTGGTCTGTTTGTCCATAAGCAGGGCGTTAACTGCTTTTTCCGGCTCGCCGAGGCGTGCAGCGCACATGGCGGTGGTCGGATAATCCCATCCCCAGGTATGATCCCAGTTCCAGTTATCCCATATCCAATCGAACGTGCGACGCATGACGTCAGGCTTCAGCAGGGGTGATTGTGGGAGGATGCCTACGGCGCCGAGCACAATCATATGGTCGGAGGTGAAACGCCGTTCATGATAAGTTTGCGGCGCAGATTCCGCAGCAAGATACAGTCCGTCTTTTTCTGCCAACGGCGACAGACGGTTGACGATATCGTCCCATTTCGCGTCTCTCTCCATCCCTGCACGTTCGCGCCACTGCTGTGCGAGGGAAAGCGCGAAGCGCCAATACGACAGTTCGAACGGCGGATTGACTGTTTCGTCGGGGCGCAGGGTTTCCTGTGCCGGTATGCAACCTTTCAGCACGTAACGGTTATTTGCTTCATCGGGTGAGGCAAAAGAAGCCATAAAGACGGCGCTTTCCAACACGAGCGGCAGGTAGCGTTCAAGCGTTTCGCGCGTCGGCTCTTGACGGTAGATCAGTTCTGCCAAGTAGATATAATGCGGTTGCTGCCAGATGAGGAATGAGCCTACCGATGATGGCGCTTCCCGGCCTGACGGATCGGTCATCTTCATCCAGCGGATACCTTCGAAGTGTTGCCGTTCCGCAATTTTACGTGCGACGGGTTCGACTTTTTTGTACCATTCCATACTGGGTTTCAGCATTTCCGTTCTGTTCCACAAAGCGAAGTGTACCTGATGCCACCAATGCATTTCGAGGTGGAATTTCCCGTGCCAACTATTGTATGTCAGTCCTGTTTCCTGAGGCGGTTCGGGCGCTGCGCATTGGATGGCCGTTAAGTATTGCGACAGTATGACGCGGCGTTCCAGTTCGCGTGCGCGTGCGTCCGTGCAAAACGAAAAATCGATGGCGCCTCCTTTTTCCCAGAACCGGCGCCAATGCGCCTGCGATTGTTGCACCGTTTCGTCGAAGGTACCTTCCGTCGCCGCCACTGCTGTCGCCGCCATGTCTGCTGTCGCCACATTATTCGCTGTTGCCGTCTTATCTGCTGTTGCCGTCTTATCTGCCGTTGTCGCATTATTTGCCGTTGTCGCCGTTGCCGTCTCGTTTATCTCCGCGTTGTTCATCTCTACCGCGTTGTTCATCGGCGCAAAATCGACTGTAAACGAAAGATTGTCCGACGATGTTTCCAGCACGAAATAGTGCGGTGATTTTTCCCGGAGCGCGGTCTGTTCACCTTCCCAGGCTATTTTGACAAAATACGTCGTCGCATCGATGTTGCGTTCGAGCACGGCGAAGCAATCGCCCTGTTCGATAATCGTCGTCCGGTGACGGTCGGGACTATGCCAGTCGCAAGCGTCGTCCGAATGTTGTCCGGTAGGGTAGGGGAAACGGAATTTCACGCCTGCACGTTTTTCCCTAAATAAAGGCGATGTGACGGAAGCGGCAAGCCTGTCGACAGAAGGGTGACAGGCAGTGGTTACCTTTACCGTCTTACCATCTATTGTGAATGAAGAGTTGATTTGTCCGTTCCACATGTCTAATTGCTGGCGGATGTCGGAAATGTTTTCGGGCGAGGCTTGTGTACCGTCGGCTTGCAGCAGTTCCAATCCTATGACGCCCAGATGTAGACGGTGCGGATTGGCACGGAAGTAGTTCACGGCCTCCGTTTGCCGCGTGAAGCGCGCCATTTCGTCAGAGTTTTTCGGCGGTTTCGGCTGTACGGAATACAATCCGGCTTGCCAATGTCCGAAGTCGTAACTTTCGAGCGTTTCTTCAAACTTGTATCCTTTTGGATTGGGAAAACTGTGCCATCCCCAGTGCGACTGTGTGCCCAGCGGCACTCCCGCGGCATACTGTTCGGGGAACGTTTGTAATCCGGTAACATCCACCGTGACGGCGAAACGACCATTGCCCACCGATAACGAAGCCAGCGTGTCAAACTGTGTCACTGAAGGATTGTTACGCTTCACGAGCGCTTCACGGTCGATTTTGTCCGTATGCATTTGGCATGATGCAAATGAAAGGATGACGAAGGATAAGTTTAATATGTTGATTTTCATAGAATGTTTGATATAATTATAAGTAATCCGTAAAGTCCGTGCAAAAATAGAATTTTTGTTTTGAAAAATGATGAAAAAATGATGCAAATGAGGTGACAAATCGAAGATTGGTTTTTTTTAACTGCAAAAAGTGGCACGTATTGAAAATATCGTGTTACTTTTGAGGCAAATTTTAAAATGATCGGAGATGAAAAAATGTGTATTTTTGTTTATGGTGTGGTTTGTGTGCACAGGTTTGTATGCAAAAGAATGGGATGATGTTCCTGTTGATACAACGGTTCGATTAGATCCGGTGGTTGTGACGGCAACCAAAGTACAAGTCAATCGTAACAGCATTCCCTTGAGTATTTCCGTTGTCAATCGCTATGAGATTGAGGCGAGCAGCGAATCGGCGTTGTTGCCGGTGCTTTCGCAGCGTGTACCGGGTTTGTTTGTCACACGGAAAGGGATTACCGGATTCGGCGTCAATACCAATTCGGCAGGTACGGTTAATATTCGTGGGATAGGACAGGGAAACAAAGTGTTGATGCTTTTTGACGGGCAGCCGCAGTGGGCAGGCGTCTTCGGACATTCGTTGCCCGACACTTACGTCGCGTCGGATGTGGAGCGTGTAGAGGTCATCCGCGGGCCGGGGTCGTTGCTCTACGGTTCAAATGCAATGGGGGGCGTCGTCAATATCATCACTCGCCAACAGCACGAAGACGGGCGACGGACGCAGGCACGTATCATGTATGGCTCGTATAACACGCAAAAATATATGGTTAACAATGGATATAATTCCGGCAAATTCAGCAGTTTTGTGTCCGTCAACCATGACCGTACGGATGGAATGCGTGAACATTCGGATTTTCATATAACCAACGGTTTTGCCAATATCGGTTATAAAATCAACAATCATTATAAAGTCCGGGGCGACGTCAGTCTGGCCAAGTATAAGAATCAGAATCCCGGGCCTGTGGACAACCTGATTCAGGACAATATCATGGATGTCCTGCGTGGGACGGCATCCGTTAGCCTGACGAATATGCACGAAAAGACGAGTGGCGCAGTGCAGGCGTTCTATAACTGGGGGCACCACGAAATTAACGACGGATACCGCCCGCCGGCCAGTCCGCGTACTTTCCGATTCAATTCGGACGACCACAATACGGGCATCTTGTTGTACCAGACATTCCGCTTGTTTGACGGAAACAGTTTTACGACAGGCATCGATTATAAGAACTGGGGCGGACATGCCTGGAACGATACTATCAATGGACAGACAGGCGAAATTATCGACCGTTCGGTCAGCGAGGTCGCCGGTTATCTCGTTGCACAACAGGACTTGTTCGACAAGTTGAGCCTGAATGTCGGCGTGCGTTACGAGTATAACGACGCCTACGGTAGCCGTTGGACGCCGCAAGCGGGATTGACGGTACGTCCTTTCACGGGAAATACGGTTAAACTCTCTTATTCGGAAGGATACAGAAGCCCCAATATCCGCGAACTTTATATCTCGTATCCTCCATACTCAATCGCCAATCCCGACTTGAAACCGGAAAGCATGAAAACGTATGAACTTTCTGTCGGACAATATCTGTTGAATCGCACATTTTTCGTCGAAATCACAGGTTTTTATCTGGAAGCGAAAGATTTAATCACGGGTATACAGGGAACCTTGACGAATGTAAACAAACTGTATAATAAAGGAATAGAGGCGGAAGTATCCTGTTATCCGCTTAAAAACCTTTGGTTCACAGCCAATTTCAGCCAATTGCATACGAACGTCGCACTCGAAGCCGCCCCGAAACGGAAATTTTTCATAGAAGGAACGTATGTGTTGTCCCGCCGTCTGACGCTGAATGTAGATGTGGAATCTATCGGCAGGTTGCAGAAAGTCGGCGGAACGGAAGATGACAAGATCTGTTATACGCTCTTGAATGGCAAGGCGTCGTATCTTTTCGGAACAGAGAACAGGGGGCTGACGCTATTTGTCAAAGGTGAAAACCTGACGGGCAAATCTTACGAAATATTAAAAGGGTTCCCTATGCCTGAAACAACCCTGTTAGGAGGAATCAATGTTACGTTTTAGCGGGATTATGATTATAACCGCGTTAGTGAGTTGCGCTGCGTGCAGCAACCGGAACGTATTTGAAAACATACTACGATAATTACGCTCCTCATTACCGCATCATGGAAAAGTCGATTTTTGAGAAGGTACGATTTTTGTTTCTTTACCTTCCGACAAAACCGATACGACGCCGTTTTTGCCGTTTATTAAACGGACTTTTATCCGTGCGCGTCCGTTATAGGCTTGTACTTTCTTTGAGCCGGAAGACGTCCCTTGATTGGCTATCATTTTTATGTCGCCTGCTACCTGAAACTCGATATAATCTCTTGCATCGAGGCATAAAACGCCTTTCTCGTCAAGAAGTTTCGCTTCTATCCAAAACTCGTCGTTTCCGTTTCCGGCAGCAGGACTTATTGTAGCGGCAATTTGCGAAGGCATACCCCATTTTTCAGTCTGGTAGATAAATCGTATTTCATCTGTAACGTTTTCTTTTCCTTTACGGCCTACGGCGCGAACTGTGTTTTCACCTTTCCGGAACGGCAACTCCCAGTAAAGTCCGGCGGCCGGGAACATGGACGCGTCACGTTTCTTTTTCCCTTTGCTTTCGCCATTCAGGAATAACTCCACTTCGTCGCAGTTTGAATAAACTTTGATATCCCGCTGTTCGCCATCCTCTCCCCAGCGTACCGGCCAGGTGTGGCCGTATATGTGCACCATAGGTTTGTCGGTCCACCATGATTGAAACACGTAATAACTTTCTTTTGGCGTGAGATCGCGCTCCGCAACGCCTTTCTGGTTCATATATGGGACGGGGTTTTCCGGTCTTACGGGTGTAGAAAAATCTTTGAACGGCCAATAAGCCGTACCTGTAAGCCAGGGCATTGTCTCCTGCTCTTTCAGGTGCCAGTCTATCAGGTTGCAGATATACGACTCGCTCCATTCCCCGTCTTTAGATGCACGGACACTGCCGCCATATAAAGAAGCGTCGCCGGCTCTTTCGTCAGCGCCTTTGCCGGTTTCAATAGCATCAAGATAGCGAAACGGATCTTCAGCATGACGTTGCGCATGACTGTCGCCACCCCATTCAACATGGAGGAAATGTTTCACATTCTGCATTTCATCATACGATACCCTTTTATAATCGGTCATCATGCCGCGATACCATCCTGCCCATATGGAAGGGGAATAGACGTCTACGATATCTTTGCAAAAGTCGCAACGGCGAATCGATGTCATGCGTGTGTCGTCCAGTTCGTGGGACAGGTCGTGAAGCTCTTTCATGAAAGCCCGTATTTCGTCTTTATCAAATGTTTCAAAATCGTTTGGCCAGTCATTTTCGTTTCCTAATCCCCATAAAATAACGGAAGGATGGTTACGATGCTGAACAATCATATTCCTGAGCATCCGTTTTGCCTGCTCCCTGTATACGTGACCTCCCAGACCTCCGCGACACCATGGGATCTCTTCCCAGACGAGTATGCCGAGACTGTCGCACTGTTCGAGGACGATGCGTGATTGCTGGTAATGTCCGAGACGGATGAAGTTTACACCCATATCTTTCATCATTTTCATCTCCCGGCAGATGACATCTTCGGTCATTGCCGCCGCTACGCCCGCATGATCTTCGTGACGATGCGTTCCGCGCAGTAGCAGACGTTTACCGTTCAGTAAAAACGGGCCTTTTTCTACAAATTCGAAATGGCGGAATCCGAATTTTTCGGTTGCACTCATCTCTCCTGCCGCCGATTCCAGCGTTACGGTACAAGTGTACAATGACGGCGAGGCGGGCGACCATAAGTCAGGTTTTCCAATTATTTCGGCCAAGAGTGGAATGGATTCTCCATTTGTGACGTCGTATGTCTTACGGATCATTTCTTTTCCACCGGCGTCTTTTATGATAATTGTCGCTTTGCCGGATTTTATCTCCGCGGGGTCGTAAG
Organism: Tannerella sp.; assembly: GCA_031258835.1. Taxonomy (GTDB): domain Bacteria; phylum Bacteroidota; class Bacteroidia; order Bacteroidales; family Tannerellaceae; genus Tannerella. Next base: position 10,731 of record JAIRMH010000084.1, on the reverse strand, counting down.
TTGTCATGCGAATATCTAACTTACCCTGTTTCCCTTTTTTATCAACGGATGCATTTATAAAGATGTTTTCAATAGAGAACGCAGGTAGATAGATTAAGTTCAGGTAACGATATATACCGCCGTAAAGATTGAAATCCGAAAGATCGGAAGGTATCATCTCGGCATCGCGTGAATTGTCGCAACGAATGGAAAGAGGTATTTTCCCGTTAAATCGTTTTGCCGCCTCGTCGTTGGCCGTAAAACGGGCGACAGCATCCGTTATGTCGACGCTCCATTCGTCATATCCTCCAACGTGGCTGCCGACTTTTTCGGTATAGATATAGACATCCGTTTTTTGCCCGGCGCCTTCGAACTCCAATACGATCCGTCCATTAGAATAGGGATTATTTATATCCAGCAGCGTTTTGTACCATCCCGGACCTTGGTAATAGTTTACATCCGGGTCAACGGCGTCTTCCGCATTGAAGCAATGGGGCAACGATATGTTCTCCCATAGGGGAACGCTTTCCGGAGATCCTGTTGGCGCGAGACGCACGACTTCCCATAGATTACCGATGTCCCCGCGCAGATATTTCCAATTATCGGTCAAACGTATTTTTTGATTTACGGGAATTTTAGCTTCGCCCATTGCCGTGAATACGGTCAACAGGATAAAAGCGATAGAAAAATGCTTCAAGACATTCTCGTTTTTGTCGGTACTTAAATTTCGCATAGTGCAGTAATCGTATTTGTTAAGTATACTGTTGAAAATACGTGTCGCCGGTTCGTTTTTATTTATAATAGAGGCGGCAGTATGTAAATTCGGCCGGTACGGATTCATCCCCGATATGTATCAGTCCGGGGCGAAAAACCCTGTCCCATGGTGGGAGATACGAGACATCGCAATTCTGAACGGCAGCCGGAAGCGGGAGCCAGTAATCCCGGTCAGTACTCAGGAAAAATGAGGCGTGACATCCGTCGGACACGATGATTTTTAAATGGATATTCCCAGGTTCGGTTTTTTGATATAAAACCGTTTCCGTTCCTTTTTGTACCCTTTTAAGTACGATATTTCCGTTTTCTTTTCCGAAAAGAATCAAATTATCTTTATCTCCGTATAAGGTAAGGCCGGAAAATATGTGCGGAAGATCTTTAATTTCCGACGAGATTTCGTAGTCGGGTTTTAACGTGCGCAGACAAAGCGTCGTGCCGTATTTGTTATCTGTTTTGGGTGTTCCTGTCAGGAAAAGCATTTTATTTTTTACGGTGGCGCGGATATCGGAAAATGTGAAATTCCATGTCCATTCCGGCCTGAAACAGTCTCCTTCAAAACGTTCCTCAAAATCTGCAATGCCTTTTTGTGTAATGTTACCGAAAGGCATAGGTTCCTGAAAGGAGGCGTGTTTGCCGGTAATAAAATAAGGCCAGTCATCGTCGTTTACGGCTAATTCTTTCAGGAACGCCTGACGGCCGTTATAAAAGCCCTTTTCTTTCAAGTATGCGTGGAACAGGTAGAACATTTTTCCGTCGGGAGTTTCTACGGCAGTTCCATGTCCGCAAGAGAGGACATCCTTACCATCGCCTTGCAAAACAGGATTCCCTTCGTATTTTTCATAAGGTCCTCTAAACGATTTTGAACGAGCGACGGAAACGGCGTAATTACTCTTTGCGCCGCAACAGCCGCGAATGGAGTACAGGATATAATAGTAATCCCCTCTCTTATAGATGTATTGTCCTTCCATGCCGATGCGTTCATCGTCCTTTAATAATGTAAAAGGTTCGCCGACGAGTTCCAGTCCGTCGGGCGATAATTCCGAGCACAATAACTCAATCGGGCGTGGGTCTAAACCGTATGCTTTCCATGTTATATATAGTTTGCCTTCATCCGCGAAGATAAATGCGTCGATCGCCTCCGTGCCGAGTTCAATCAGGCAGCCATGATCCCGGAATCCTTTTCTGATATCGTCCGTAGTGGCGACGCCGATATACGAAACACCGTCGGATGCGCGGCGGGCAGTGTAGTAGAGGTATATGTTCCCGTTAAGCATATAAAGTTCAGGCGCCCAAAAAGAGGCCTTGGTCCATTCGGGTTTTGTCGTGAAAGCCGGGCCGATGTAGTTCCAGTTTATTAAATCTTCGGATTCGAAAACAGGATAATGAGGCGCCCATTCGGAAGACGTCCCGCATGCGTAATATCGATTTCCTATGCGAAGGACGGTGGGGTCTGCAAAGTCGCCCGGTATAACCGGATTATTAAATTGTTGAGCGGATAGATGAAGGCTCAACGAAAAAAACAGGATAACCGGCGATAAACGTAATCCTATTGGATATAGACGCGGCCCTGTTAAAAAGGGGTATAATTTCAACTTCATGTTTTTCTATGTTAATTGTAATTTGATGCAAAAATAACTCTTTTGTTTAAATAAATCTTTCAGTCCGACTATTCCACTGTAACTGATTTTGCGAGGTTTCGGGGTTGGTCTACATTGCAGCCGCGCATGACAGCGATATGATAAGATAATAACTGAAAAGGAACGACTGTCAACAACGGAGACAGCGCTTCGTGACATGCCGGAATTTCAATAACATGGTCGGCAATCTTATATATCTCTTCATTGCCTTTTGTCGCAATGGCGATCACCTTTCCTTTGCGCGCTTTTACTTCCTGGATATTGCTGATCATCTTTTTGTACAACGTATTGTTTATTGCCAGCACAAAGACCGGTAACGTCCCGTCAATCAGGGCGATAGGGCCATGTTTCATTTCCGCTGCCGGATACCCTTCGGCATGGATATAGGATACTTCTTTTAGTTTCAGCGCACCTTCTAATGCTACGGGAAAAAGTATTCCCCGGCCAAGATAAAGCGCATTAGACACATCTTTATAGACGGCAGCGATTTCTTTGATTCGCTCCTCATTTTTTAATATTTCTGTGATCATTTCCGGAATCCGGGTAAGTTCGCGGATAAGCGTTTTGTATTTGTCTTCCAATAGCGTGCGGCGTTTGTAACCCATAAAGAAAGCCATCATAGCGAGCGCTGTAATCTGTGAAGTAAAAGCTTTGGTGCTTGCTACCCCTATTTCAATGCCGGCATGCGTATAAACGCCCGCATCTGTTTCCCTTGACAGGGATGAGCCGGCAACGTTACATATTCCGAGAATAGTCGCTCCGTAATTTTTCACCATACGTACGGCCGCCAGCGTGTCGGCCGTTTCACCGCTTTGCGAAATAGCGATAACCAAATCGTCTTCATTGATTATGGGATTACGGTAACGGAACTCGGACGCATATTCAACTTCAACAGGCATACGCGTATATTCTTCGAACAGATATTCGCCAACCAGCGCGGCATGCCAGGACGTCCCGCACGCTATAATCATAATACGCTTCGCCTCAAGGAGTTTGGGTATTACATCAAGTATTCCGCCGAGGAATATCTTACTTTGATCCATTGATATTCTGCCGCGGAAAGTATCGGTAATCGAAGTGGCCTGTTCGTGTATTTCTTTATGCATGTAATGCTTAAAATCGCCCTTATTGATACTGTCGATACTGAGATTAGCGGTTTTTATTTCAGGCGTTTTCGCGTCGTTATACAGATCTTTCAGTTCCATTCCTCCGGACGAAACAATGGCGACATCCTCGTCATTTAAATACAGGACACGGTCGGTATATTCTATAATAGGCATTGCATCGGAGGCCAGGAAATATTCGTTTTCTCCTACGCCGATCACAAGCGGACTGCCTTTTCGGGCTGCAATTAGTTTGCCGGGTTCCTCTATGCAGGCGACGACAAGCCCATAAGCTCCGACAACCTTGGTAAGAGCCAGCCTGACGGCTAATTCTGCGCTGACTTGTTGTTCGAGATATATATTCTCAATCAAGTTTGCCAGAACTTCCGTATCCGTTTCACTTTTAAAAAGATATCCCCGGTTTTTTAATTCTTTTTTTAGATGCGCATAGTTTTCAATAATGCCATTATGAACAATATAAAATTTCCCGTTCATCGACTGATGAGGATGAGCATTAGCATCGCTCGGTTCGCCATGCGTAGCCCAACGGGTATGTCCCATGCCGATCGACCCGGAAATATCCTTGTTCTTTGTTGTTTTCTGCAGATCCTTTACATTCCCCTTGCATTTATAAATGTTTGTACTGTCGTTAAACAGTGCAATGCCTGCAGAGTCGTATCCGCGGTATTCAAGACGCTGTAGCCCTTTAATCAATATCGGGTAAGCCGTACGTTCTCCTACATAAGCAACTATTCCACACATTATATTTTCAGTTTAAATTGAATATCGGACATTATGTTTAAATCTCATTATTAAGGCGGCTCTGTTCAGGCAGGCATCTATTCAGTTTTGCGATTACAATGTCTGCCGACCGGCTCTTTTTCTCAATATGTTCGATGATTTCTGTTACTGCCGGATGACTTGTGAACTCGCCCCGTACATTCTCGAAATCGGAGATTCTTGTTTCGTCTTTTCCGTCAATACCAAATCCGGTCTGCGATTTCAGCGTAAATTCTTTTTTAGCATCTTCGTAAATCATATTATCGAGTGTCACTACCGCGTTTTTCCATTTCTCCACGAATTTTATCAGTCGTTTTGCGGAAACATTCTCCACATCAATCCCTTCTTCGGTTTTGAGCCTTGAGACAATCCAATTCCACGACCATTTAAGATAATTGTCTTTCCATTGATGAAATATTTTGTTTATTTCGCAGAGCGATGTGATACGATTGTTTTCTATTCCTTCAATCATTTTCATTACTTTTTCTTTAGGAACCAGCAACCCGGCCATATCAATCCACTCGCCCGTCCCTTCGTCTTTGCCGGGATATTTATCCGTGGCGTTCCGCCCGCCGCATCCTTCGTATTCGCTGTTAGGCGCGATTGTCTTTCGCATTTCTTCCTCATTGGAGTAATCTGCGATTTCAAGTTTTTTTACCAATCCGCTTCCAAGAAATTTAGTGATAGCTGATTTATATAAAGAAAGTCCTTTTTCAAGAGCTCTATTTGTCATTTTAACACTATTATACATGTAATAGTCGGAAGCCTGGCCGGATATTTTTTTGAGGTTTTCCAACACTTCAACGCCTCTGATAATTTTCCGGATAGAGTAGGGGCTTAACAGGTTAAAAACAATGCAGTCCAACATATTGTCGTCTTTACGTCGGTCGCGTTTCGGCCATTTCTGAGCGTCGCGTATAGTTCCTATGCTGCGTAAATTGACGCCCGGAGCGAGAAAACTTTCATTAGAATTTTCTATCAGATAAGAAAAAGGCAGGTCGGATGTATCCATGTTACGGTAATGGCGTCCCATGACTAATGAAAATGCCCCTATTTTTGCAGGCCACAGGATATAAGAATCGCTTGCAGTCTTACTGCCGCGTTCCACAATGCCTTGATGAATAGGCCCAAGTTTGTACATGTGATTACTCTGATTAGATCCGCTTCCTGCATTCAGAAAAGAGAAATAGGCCGCAATCAATAGCGTAGACTTATGATGAGAAACCGTATACGGCCCGGCAAAGACGGAACATGCTTCACCGTGAAATCCCTGACAATTAGCGAAGAATACGGAGTTCTCGGCGGAATATTGTTTTCCGAGGATCGTCCCCTGCCCGATAAAACAGTGATTGACAACCGACGATTCACTGATCGTACAACCGCTTGCCGTAATGAAATTTTCGGCAATAACACCCGAACCTATATATGAAGGGGCTTTCTCCGAACTGTTGACGCTTCCGTTATTCAGACGGTAGATGCCTTCGATCTTCGCATAGGGGCCGATGTATACGTTAAGAAGCGTACGACAATTGAGCAAATGAGCGCCTTCTGCGATTGTTCCCATATTGGAACGGATGCCGTCCGTATAATCATCAATCATACCTGTCAATTTGTTTATTAACATTGGTTTATGACGATAAAAAGCGATTAGATATGCCGTGTGGGCGGACAACTCATTGTAGATCGGTATTTCACGTCCGCCCGTTTCGTTCAGAACGGGCGTTCTGACGCCATTTCCAAAACATGACGCACCGTCGACGGTCAGCGTGTCAATACTTTCAATCAACACATTTTTTCCAATATGATAATTTGCAATATAATTTTTTATCTGATTAATATAAACATCATCGTCAATGACACAATTATGAATCGTCGCATTATAGATTCCCGAATATCTTTCGATTCCCCCGGCGAACGTAATTTTACGCTTGAATATGCCAAGATAAATATTGCCCGAAAATGACACATTACGAACACGTTCGGCTGCAAATCCCTCCTTCACGTTAACCTTCGACCAATCTTCGCAAAAACAGCCATTTTTTACTAGTGCTTCCGTTTCCGAAATGGAAATATTACGATACTCTTCTATTTGCGGCAAATTTGTTTTTTTATTAGATAAAATCATGACTTTTCATCTATAAATTTTACTGGACATTTTTATTCGTCTGTGTGGAATGTCGAGGATGCTGTTTTCTGTTTCTTTTCGACAGGCCTTTTTTTAGAGATAATATTCTTGGGGGTGTCGCCTTCTTTCCCTTGATTCAGAAATGTTTTTACGGCCTTCCAAATGGCTAAAACGAATAGACAAAATAAAACAATACCTACAACGATGGAAGATATAAGAGAGATTCTTGAAGCGCGATAATATACGTCATCAATACACTTAAATTCAATTTTATGCTCGCCGGCCGGCACAGCCAACCCGCGCAAAATGTAGTTTACCCGTATCAATGGAACTTCGACACCATCGATATAAGCATGCCATGTCTTATAAAAAACTTCCGAGAATACGGCCAGATGAGATGTCGTACTGCTACTTTCATAAAATAGATTCCCCGGATTCGCATAATCCGTCAAGCGGATAAATGCCGTACTGTCTTTTTCGTGCTGTAAAGATTCCCAACCCGGCAATTTATCTTTCCATACAGTGTCGATTACGGCTGTTTGCGCCGGATTAAAATCCTTTAGGGCGACAATCTCTTCGTCCGGAGAAACAGCCCATTTAATTTCATTCACAAACCAGGCGTTACCTAAAGCACGGTCGTTGAATTGAATTTGCGGACCTTGTTCCGTCGGAACAATCAGGTAACGCGTATTAAGCATGTTTAATACATTCGGATTGATGCTTTGTGATAGATGGAAGTCAATAATATCCTGATAGCGGCGGAGTTTGGCGGGACTGTACCCTCCGATAGACTTATGGAAATAAGATGTTTCCGATTCGTTGAATGTACTTCTCGTCAAATTGAATACCCGATAATTCGGATCTTTATCTTTCAAAATCTGCAAGTCGACCGGTGTTGCTACGATTTCGACCGCTTTTTTCTTCGGAACAAAACTGTCATAGTTTAAAAACCGCTTGTCGACGGTCCATAAATCTATAAAAATCAGTATTCCCAGTATTATTGTCAAGAATGTCGGACTGTACGGTTTCCGAAGATAGCGCCACAACACGCCTGTCGACAGAACAATGAAAAATAACGAACGCCAAGCATCGGAAGTCAACATGTGTTTACGGTCTGCTACTATGGCGTTCCACAACTGGGGATAGCTTTTGATTTGTTCGTCTGAAAATGAGGAAAAACTCATCAGCGCGCTTCCGAACAGAGCGTATATCAGGCATAATCCGCCGGTTATTCCTGCCGCAATATACAACGGTTTCAGAAATCTGCTCTTATCTTTCTGCTCTATGAATGTTTTCACGGCTAATATACCCAATGTGACCATCGTCACTTCGGCAATTACCAAAATCATCGAGGGTGTACGAAATTTATTGTATAACGGCAGATGGTAGAACAGAAAATCATTGATCAACGGGAAATGTCTGCCCCAAGACATTATGAAGGAGAGCACTGTGGCTGCCAGAAGCCACCATTTTTCGCGTCCTTTCACAACTAGCAACCCCCAAATAAACAGGAAACAGACGATCGCTCCGATATATACAGGGCCTTCGGTGAAAGGTTGATCGCCCCAATACATCGGTGCATGCTTGCAAAATTGGTCGGCCTGCCCTGTCGGACGTAATACGCTGTAACACTCCGAATCCTTGCCGATATTATAGTGCGAGCTTGATCCATAGAAATTAGGGATTAACAAAGTCATTGTTTCCCCTTTTCCGTAACTCCATTGGTAGGCATAGTCTATATCCAATCCGGGAGATGCTTTGTCCCCGTCCATACTGTTCTGTAATACGGCGCCGCCGCGCATGGTTTCTTTTGTATAATCGGCTGTAGTAATTAATCCCCCGGCTCCCGGTGCAATGGCCAATATAGCTATAACAAGTAAAATTACGGAAGATTTAAGATAATCGGGGAGAGTATGTTCTTTGATTGCATAAATCAGATAGACAATCGCCAACAGCAATATCATTATCAGAAGATAGTAGCTGATTTGCTGGTGATTCCATGCGACATGTATGCCCGTAAATAAAAGGGTTATAATCGTTCCCCATAAATATTTTTTTCGATAACAGAGTATTATTCCACCGATAACCGGCGTCATGGCCGACATTGCCAGACATTTGTTCACATGTCCTGCCCCGATGATAATCAGGTTGTACGAAGCAAAGGCATAAGCAATAGCTCCGACTGCGCTCAGCCAGGGTTTGCATCCGATAGAAATCAAAAAAATATAAAAGCCCAGCAGATATAAAAAAACTATGCCTAAGTTTCCCGGCAGAACATATCTGGAAAGATTGGCTAAATTAGAGAAAATATTTATTATTGGAGGCATATGGGTATAGTTGGCCGGCATCCCGCTAAACATTCTGTTCGACCAGAATGCATACTCCCCTGTCTGTTGATGATAATCGACCAAATCTTTACCCCATCCCGCTGAACTTCTGGCATCTCCTTGTATCAACTCTTTGCCCTCAAATACCACTGGTGCGAAGTATATTATAGCCAATAGGATGAATATCAGTATAGCTACGATATGTGGCACGATTTTTTTTAATTTTCCGTTCATTAGTTCTTATTTGTTTTGTTTTTTACTCAATATGGCCGGTTTATTTGATTTGTAGACGGCCATACCTTGGTATTGAATGAAATGCGTTTTTTAAATCAACTTCGGCGCCGTTGAAAATGTATGCAGCGCTTATCTCATTTCGAATGATGACGCTTAATTGTATCATATCAACTTATGTTTTTGCAGTATAGAGGTTATCTCATTTTTTGACAAATTGGTGATGGATGAAATAATTTCAATTGACAAATTGTTTTCAAAACTTTTCACAACAATAGCTTCCTTTTCTTCGGTACGTCCTTCGGCTAGACCTACTTCTCGTCCTTCGGCTCGTCCTTCGGCTAGACCTACTTCTCGTCCTTCGGCTAGACCTACTTCTCGTCCTTCTGCTAGACCTACTTCTCGTCCTTCGGCTCGTCCTTCGGCTCGTCCTTCGGCTCGTCCTTCGGCTCGTCCTTCGGTACGCCCTTCTTCTAAACCTGCTTTTCGTCCTGCTTCTCGTCCTTCTTTTATGCCTTGTTCTTTACCTTCCCTGATACTTGCGCTACGAACCGATTTTTCAGTACGGACAACATCCCAATAATGTTCGTAAACATACAGTTCTGCATCGGTAAATGCCCCGATCTCGCAAATTTCTATTGCTTGACGGATATATTCGTTCTCCATCAGTTCCGGAGCCGGTTCAAGGTATTTATTATCCTCTATTTCTCTAAGAAAACGCAACCATAATACAGCCATCTTTTTTTCCGCGATGCTTGCAGGCTTAAATTTCGGCAGTTCTATCATCACAAATTCCAGTCCTTTGATAGTATCTTTGTTGTTATTGCAGTTTATGGTCTTGTAATGATGATAGTATTCCGGGGTCTCTTTGTCGAAAATTTCATTGATGATGCCAAGTCCATAGACAGGTTGAAGGAGTTCGAATTCTTCATTGACGTTAAGTTGGCGGACATAGGCTTTGGAGGCGTTGAATACCATTCGGTTTGAAAAAGCATTACTCCATAACATCTGCATTTCCACGATGAACTGACGTTTGTAATTGTCTTTGCATCGAACGTCTACAATCGAGTTTTTTTTCGCAGGATTTTCGGGTACCAATTCCGGCGGCAAATATTCCAAACTTTCAATATATTGGTTTTTCTCAAATGGCATCACGGCATTGAGAAAACTTTTTAGCAACTCGGGATGTTCCCCGAAAATGCGTTTAAACGGCAAGTCGTTTTTCGGATCTAAATAGCGTCCCATATTTCTTTCTTTAATAATTAATGCACAAAACTATATGAAAAATACGAATTTTCCAAACGTATGAAATAAAAAATCTGTCGTTGCCCTAATAATTGTTGCAGAGAGACTTATATGAACTCCAGATAATTTGACGGATTAATAACATTATAACGATGTTCCGGATAAGTTTCTGCAAATGCCGGCGGCAGTTTGCTTTTTTTGTTTTCATTCCATTTGAATTCAAAAGCATACAGACATCCATCCCGTTCTTCTATATAATCAATTTCCTGTTGGGCGAAATTACGCCAAAAATAGGTATTGGTGGCAATTTGTTTGTATTCGTTATATTTTTTCCGTTCACTGATGATGAAATTTTCCCACAATACACCCGTATCATTCCGCAATGCCAACGGTTGGAAGTTGTTTATCAAGGCATTACGAATGCCGTTGTCATAAAAATATATTTTCCTGCTTTTTTTCAGTTCTGTGCGCAAATTCCTGCAAAACGCCGGCAAACGGAAAATGACAAACACTTTTTCCAGCAAGTCAAG
>JAIRMH010000083.1 GCA_031258835.1 Tannerella sp. | reverse complement strand
AATATACAATAATCGGTTAAAGAAGTCCGCAATACATTATTATAATCCATATAATCGGCGTCCGAAGCAAATCTGCCGGTATTGGGGATGGCTGTATATTTCAAGAATGAATACAGACTCCGGATAATCGCAGGTATCCCTTCTTTCGGATCGACAATTCCCTGCACGCTTTCCAGCGAACAATACAGCGCATAGTATTGTCCACCTGCATTAAGCCTCCTCGACAAATCCCTCAAATAGGTTGTTTTCCCACTTTGGCGTGCCGCATGAATCACAAAATACTGCTTCATGTCTATCAAACGCTCAACGCCGTGCAGACGGGTGGCGGCGTCAATCATGTAATGGTCTGTACTGTTACAGGGACCTGCTATATTAAAGTATCTCATTGCTTAAAAATATTTATTGCTCGACAAAATTAGATGAAAATGCCGTAATTTCCAAGCGTATACAATTGAAAAAAAGTTTTTTACGGAGGAAAGGTCTTGTTATCACAATGTCAACAGAACATTTCTTGACGGGAGCGGTTTTATTGTCGACGTTAAAAGGGCGACTGTTACCGTCTGCAAATAATCGTTCATCTCGTCAGGGCTTATGACGGTATAATGGTGGGTTTTCCCCATTTCACGCCCTTCTGTCTGGCCTAAAGTAACCCGATTTTTTTCAAATTCTGTAAATATATTTGCGAATATATGAGATTTTCCCGAAATTGCGCCCCATTTAAAAAAAATCAATGATGAAACATTTTACAAAAGTGCAGGATATAGGCGACATCGAACAGGCTGTTAATGATGCGCTGGAAATAAAAAATGACCGTTTTCGGTATACTGAAATCGGGCGAAACAAAACGCTATTGATGATATTTTTCAATTCAAGTCTTCGTACGCGTCTCAGTACGCAGAAAGCTGCTATGAATCTTGGTATGAATACCATCGTGCTGGATCTGAATCAGGGAGCATGGAAACTTGAGACCGAACGGGGCGTTATTATGGATGGCGACAAGCCGGAACATTTGCTGGAAGCTATACCGGTGATGGGCTGTTATTGTGACGTTATAGGCGTTCGCTCGTTTGCCCGATTCGAGAATAAGGACGATGATTATAATGAAGTCATCCTCGAACAGTTTATAAAATATTCCGGTCGTTCCGTATTTAGTATGGAGGCTGCTACCCGCCATCCGTTGCAAAGTTATGCCGACTTGATTACCATCGAGGAGTATAAGAGGACGGAACGTCCGAAAGTCGTTATGACATGGGCACCGCATCCACGTGCATTGCCTCAGGCTGTTCCGAACAGTTTTGCCGAATGGATGAATGTTACGAACTATGAGTTTGTGATTACTCATCCCGAAGGTTATGAATTAGATCCTGCATTTGCAGGTCGGGCGCGCATAGAATATGATCAGCGAAAGGCATTCGAAGGAGCGGATTTTATCTATGCTAAAAACTGGGCAGTATACAATGATCCCAATTATGGAAAGGTACTTAATACGAACCGTTCGTGGACTGTCGATAAGGAAAAAATGAGGCTGACGAATAACGCCTTTTTCATGCATTGTCTGCCTGTACGCCGGAATATGATTGTTACGGATGACGTGATAGAAAGTCCTCGAAGCATCGTCATACAGGAAGCCGCCAACCGTGAGATAGCGGCACAGGCTGTATTGAAAAAGATATTGACAAGCGCCGGCCGGTAAATTCGGAGAAGTATCGACCGGCGCGAGGTATTAAAACTACGCTTCCCCCAGTATGCCTCCAGTCGGCTTGCGACGCTGACATGATAGGTGATGTGACCTGTGGGTTGAGACTATGCTTCCCCCGGTATGCCACCTATCGGAGGCATAAATTCGCCGAAAGGGAAATGATTGTTTCCGTCGTTTTTAATCGTTTCCTCGAACTTTCGTACATTATCCTGAAGGGCGAATAATAATCTTTTGGCATTGTCGGGGGTAAGGATAATACGGCTTTTAACCAAGGCTTTTTGCGTTCCCGGGACGATGCGTATAAAATCTATAATAAACTCGGACGATGAATGTGCAATGATAGCTAAATTAGCATATGTGCCTTGTGCAACTTCGTCTGTTAATTCTACTTGAATTTGATTTTGTTTCGGACAGTTGTTTTCCATATTAATTTACTTTTTGATGATTTGCTATTCGGAAGCAAAATATTTGCTATCCGGTGCAAAAATACATTTTACTTTTGAAAAAGTTTGCCTTTTACGAAAAAATAGTTAGTTTTGTGCGGTTATTTTTTAATCATCACGTGTAAGAATGAAAATTAAGATATTGATATTCGGTTTATTATTGTGCTCTGTCACCGTAACAGCTCAGACGAAAGTGGAAAAAGTTATTCCTACGAGAGCATCGGGCGACGGTGTTACGTATTCTTTACCATTAACGTCGTTTATTGTGAACGTTGAAGTAATCAAAGTGACGGTGAAAGCCGGGCCGTATTACAGATATGCGGAGCGTTATCTCGGAATTAAAGATGTTGCGACGGAAGATATTGTTTATTATGAATTAGGGAAGGCGACATTAGTGAACAGAGGTGTTCCCGACCCGGACAATGTATATAAAATCGAATTTAAGCAAAAGACCGTAGCGCCATTTGCTTATCTTACGCCGGATGGTTTATTATGTTCAATCAATGAACAGTATGTTCCCGAAGGACAGGAACAGGAAGTGAATATTGAAAAAAGCAAAGCGAATATACCATCTCCTACGTCGGTGTATACGGAAGAATTGCTAATGGCCGGTTCGGTAGCCAGGCAGGCGGAGGTTGCTGCAAAACAGATCTATCATCTGCGCGAGAGCCGTACCGATATACTGACCGGCGATGCCGATAACCTGCCGCCGGACGGCGAAGCGATGAAAATTGTCATATCGAAACTGGAAGAACAGGAAAAAGCGTTGACCAGGCTTTTCACAGGCTCCGAAACACGCGAAACAAGTTGGTTTGATGTATCCATATTACCGGAAGACGAATTGGAACACGAAGTGTTGTTCCGCTTTTCTTCGAAACTGGGTATTCTTGACGCCGATGATCTTGGCGGCGAACCGGTTTATATGAATCTTACGGCGCTTGAACGCGTGCCGGAACTCGACCCGAAAGAGGCCGAGAAAAAAGCTAAATTACTTAAAGGCGTCGTGTATAATGTACCCGGAAAAGCGCGAGTGGAGATAATAAGGAATAACAAAACGCTTATCAAAAAAGATGTGCCGTTTGTTCAGTTTGGTATACAGGAGACGCTTGCTCCGGTTCTTATGGAGGATAAGAAACAACCCATAAAGGTGATTTTTTATCCTGAAACAGGGGCGATCAAACATATAACCAAATAAATAACAGTTTGAAATAATCATTACTTAAATATTATATCATGTTTAAAGATCATCCAAAAGGATTACTGGGCGCAGCGTTGTCGAATATGGGCGAACGTTTCGGTTTTTACATTATGATGGCGATTCTTACATTGTTCATCTCAGCTAAATTTGGTTTGTCGGAAACGACTACCGGTGTTATTTATTCCGTATTTTACGCCTCTATTTATCTTCTGGCTTTGGTTGGCGGATTAATAGCCGACAAAACGGGGAATTATAAAAGAACGATATTCTTCGGTATCATATTGATGGCTATCGGATACCTGATTATTGCCGTTCCGACACCAACGCCCGTGCCGAATATGAAATTATATCTGGCGATCACTTGTGTCGGATTGTTCGTCATTTCGTTTGGGAACGGTTTGTTTAAGGGAAATCTTCAGGCCTTGGTAGGGCAGATGTATGATGATCCTAAATATGCAAATAAAAGGGATGCCGGTTTTCAGATATTTTATATGTTTATTAATGTCGGCGCTATGTTTGCTCCGTTTATTGCGATTGGCATACGTAACTGGTGGCTGAAGGTGCATAACTTTGATTATAACGGATCTTTGCCGGAATTGTGCCATCAGTATATCGCTCAGGGAAATGCAATGCCGGCGGAGGCTGTCGCCCGTTTGACAAAATATGCGAACGACGTATCTCTTAACGATTCGGTCGTTACGGATTTGTTGGCGTTCTCCAATAATTATCTGAATGTATTTAATGTTGGATTCCAGTATGCTTTTGGCGCAGCAATCGTAGCGATGATCATATCGCTTGTCGTTTATCTTGTAAATAAAAATACATTTCCGGATCCGGCGAATAAAGCGATTGTTGCAAAAGAGATAAGCTCCATTAATACATCGGCGGAAGAACGGGCGATGAACGCACAGGAGATAAAACAACGTGTTTATGCATTGTTTGCCGTATTTGGCGTGGTTATATTTTTTTGGATGTCATTCCACCAGAATGGTTATTCGCTTACTTATTTTGCAAGAGATTATGTGAACCTTAATATCATCAATATTGATTTGGGTTTTACCAGTATCAAAGGGGCGGAAATATTCCAGAGCGTTAATCCGTTTTTTGTAGTGTTCCTTACGCCTTTGATTATGTGGACGTTCGGTTTATTAAGCCGGAAAGGGAAAGAGCCGTCGACGCCCATGAAAATTGCCATAGGTATGGGGATTGCCGCTCTGGCGTATGTGTTTTTGATGGTTTTTTCTTTTGCCTTGCCTCCGAAAGATTCTTTGGCCGGTATGAGTGCGGACGAAATTGATGCGATGCGTGTCACGCCGATGATTATGATTACATTATATTTTATACTTACAATAGCGGAGTTGTTTATATCGCCTTTAGGACTGTCGTTTGTGTCGAAAGTCGCTCCGCCTCATATGCAGGGTTTGATGCAAGGCTCATGGCTGGCTGCTACGGCTGTAGGTAATTCAATATTAGTGATCGGGGGAATTCTTTATACAAATGTTCCGCTATGGATCTGCTGGCTGGTGTTTGTTGGCGCTACGGGACTTTCGATGTTTGTAATGCTCGCCATGGTGAAGTGGCTCGAACGCGTCGCCAGATAAAGTTAGACCTCCCAAAAGTCGCATCCGAACTGCTAAATCGGATAATTATCACAAATAGATAAAAAATATTTAATTCTTTCTTTTTATAAAAAAATTGGTAGAAATAATAATTTGCTTTATATTTGCGCCGTTTGTAATATCAGTGTTTGATGATGAATAAAAAAGCTCGTTTTTTACAGTGCGCAACAGTCTCTTTTTTTAAGCCTGCAAGCCTTATTTATGGTTTGCAAATGGCTAATATTAAATATATTACCCTCCTCCCCGAAAAATTTTATTTTTCCGCCGGCTGTTCTTTAGCCTTTTCTGACATCATTTCATCCATACTGCCCGGATCGTTATACGCATCGCACAGAGCATTGCGCATATCCCGCATTCACCGTTTCATGTTGCTAACGACGAATACGTGCGCTATTGTAACGGAGGGATGCAGGGCATCCCCATTATTGACAGGAGGTACGACGAAACAATCCGGATTTACGAAGGATCCCGGATAACTTCGTTCATACCAACAGAGGTGCGCGCGTCTTCGTAAGAACAGCTACCCGCACCGCAACGACGGATACCCACATCACTAAAGACCTAATCAAATGATAGAATAACGAATATATCAATATAATTACAACAATAACGTAAACAAAAACAATAACAATAACAATAACGTAAACAAAAACGTAAACAAAAACAATAACAAAAACAATAACAAAAACTATGAGTACCTTTATATCCTGTATTTACAGTTTAATCAAAGTTTGCCGGGAACAAATTATCAAAATTTCGCAGAAGCGAATTCTTACGAACCGTAAAATGAATGCAGCCGTCCTGTTCTGCGCGCTGTCCTTGTCCCTTTCTGCGCGATTATACGACAATGAATCCTGCCGCAATGCGACGGGCGCTTTCCAGTATCGCGGAAGTGCGCTCGGTTATACGGACGCATTGAGTGTCAACCCCGACCCCGTTGTCGATTTGACGATTGAAAACATCGACAACATGAGCATCCAGTCGCCGTTCTACGTGGCGACGTACAAAGACGAAGTGTCGCCCGCCAAGAATATCACCGTCGACAGCAGCATGGTGGAAGTCTTCCCCGGCGAGCGGGACATTGTCCGCGTCAATGACCGCGGCGAGGGCGAAAATGTCCGGCCGGAGTGCGGAATAGCGATGCAGAGCGACCGTTTCATCCTGCGGGCCAACGACCTGTTGGCGAAGGACGACTACGCTACGACCTTCGACGGCGTATTCGTGCGCATCCCCCCGCTCACGAACGACATCATTCCGAACGGCTGCACGCCCACGCTCAAGGTCATGAAGCCGACGAAGCACGGCGGTGATGCCGGCGTTCTCGAGGTCAACAACGTCGCCACTGACACTATCGGCTACTTCTCCCCCTCCGGATTCGTCGGCTACGACACGATTATTTACAACATCACGTGCAGCGGGAATACCTCTACGGCATACGTGATTGTCAAGGTGCAGGAATATCCCGACAACGTCGACGAGCAGGACTGCATAATCGACCCGGACGCAAGAGCGTGGTCTGCACGGCTAACACAGCAAATCGATTCGCTCTCAACAACCAGTCCGTTTGTAGTGGGAGACTTGAACGACGACGGTTTTCCTGATATTGCCGGTTATGGGGACAAATACAACCGGAGCATACGTGTTATCTGGGGGCCTGATTTTTCGACCGATAGCCTGTACCCCTTGCCCGCTTCCGAGATAAGATGCGCTATCGCTATCGCGAAAGTGAAAACGGCGGATAACCCCCTGACCTACCGGTCGATGATTTACTATCAGATAAATGACCTGCTGGGTTCGCCGACGAACAGGCTCTATGCCATGGATCCCATAGACGGTTCTCCGATATGGCAGACCGACGCGCCTTCCTGGAATATTGGCGCTATCGGCGTCGCTGATTTCAATAACGACGGCTGGGCGGAAGTGTACGTAGGCAATCAGATTTACGATGCGGCGACGGGCAAACTGCTGTGCCGGGGATACCAGGTAGATAACAGCGGCCGGGGGGATGTCATTATTTACAAAAGCAGTATGCTGCCGGCAATAGATATTCTGGGTGACGAAAGACTCGAACTGGTGGCGGGGAACTTGATATATAAAGTTGATATAGACCGGAACAGTACGAATCCAAGTGATTTAACGCCGATTTCGTGGGTAAGTCCTCCGGCTGGCTGTCCGAACGACGGTTTCACGGTGGTTGCCGATTTCAACAACGACGGGAAACCGGAAGTGCTTGTAAGGCAGAAAGAGCAGCCAGGGGCAACGTTGTCTAATATTCATTTGTATCTGTGGTCTCCGCATACAGGGACAGACGAAGGTAAAATACTGGCGGAAACTATTGATTATAATATGTTTGCAGGCGTTCCCTTTGTCGGCGACATAGATGGAGATGGGAGTCCGGAAATCGTTACGCTGGAATCTGACGGAAGATTTAATGTTTCCCAACCGGGTCTCAAAGCGCGTAAATATAATGAAGCATCCAATATGTTAGACATCTTTTGGAATATGGATCATACCGATGAGACCGGCGCTACCGGCATGACACTGTTTGATTTTAATAATGACGGCATTTCGGAAATCGTCTATCGCGATGAGAGTGAATTGCGGATTATCAATGGCAGCAAAAAAGACCACCTGACGGGATTTCCCGTAACCGACCCTTACCCGCTCGCCACCTTTACTTCCTACAGTCTCACGGGCGTGGAATATCCCATTGTCGCCGATATTTACGGGAATGGATCGTCAGCGATCCTTGTCACCTCGGACTATGGGGGGCCGCGTCAGGACATTAACGGTCGTGGACTTGACAGCATGGCAACGGTGGACATCTTCACAAGTGGTTCTTCCATCCCCTGGATGCCGGCGCGCAAGGTGTGGAATCAGTATGCCTACAATGCTGTGAATGTGAACGAAGATTTGACCGTTCCGGCCGTTCAGTTAAATCTTGCGACCCGCTTCCCGGGTGCGGACGGCGTTATCGGGACAGAGGACGATGTGAGGCCGTACAACGCGTTCCTGCAACAGCAGACGACGCTGAATAAAGTCGGTACACCGCTCAGGCTGGCGCCGGACGCCGTGTTCGACCCTGCGCAGACATCCGTCGTTTACGACGGTGATTCGGTGTGGGTCAACGTTTGCATCACTAACGAGGGCGACGCCGCTCTTAGTAACCCTGTCTACCTATCGCTCTACCGCGATTATGCCGAGCCGGATAAATTCGTTACGACCGATAGCATCATGGAAGACATCCGGCCCTTCGCCGGCGCATGCCTGACCATCGGCGCGAAGGCCACCGAACTCCTGCCGTCGGCTTCGGAAGCCGCTGTGCAACTCGTCGTGCGTCTCAACGACCGGGGTCCCGGCAGCCAGGGCGCGGGCAGCTATCCCTTCCAGCCGGAATGTATGACCTGCTGCGACAGCGTTGAGGTGCTCTTCAACCCGGCCATCCGCAAAATGATGGAAAAGCATGCCGCACTTAACGGCGACGTTGAGAACGACGGTCGGTATGCGAACCCAGTCTCGGCGCTTTACGGCGACACAGTCAAATACAAAATCATCGCTGTCAATGCGAACCTGAAAGCCTCAGGTATGGTGATCATCCGCGACACGTTGCCGCCGTACTTGAAATACGTTGATGGTTCGGCTCAGGTAATAGTTGGCGGTAGCAGCGGCAATGTCGTCTCCGCGGGAACGACGTCCTCCGGAACGCCTCAGCGGGGTACTGTCCAATGGGTAATTCCGAATGTAGTGTCGCGCAACTCCGTAGAAGTCCGCTTCAAAGCGACGCTCGTAGAAGGTGTTGCCGCCTCGCAGCCGCTGTTCATCAATACGGCTTACGTGACGGTGAGCGATACGGTCGCAGTGCCAACTAACAGTACGTACCACCAGGGCGCTGGCGTAGCGGTCGTCACGTTCTCGGCTGCCGCCGGTGGCAGCATCTACAACGCCGACCGACAGGCGCTCGACTATCGGACGTCGCCGCGCGAGGGTGTTTTAGTAGTCCCTAACAGCGGTTACGTCTTTGCCGGCTGGCGGCACGACGCGTACGTGTCGTTACGCGGTGAGCTAATCCCCGCTGATTCATGCGTTATGCGCCTCGACAGTTTCCTGATCTACGGCAATGTCGAACTTCGCGCCACATTCGTCCCCGCCTCCGAAACAACGGCGACGGAAAAAGATGCGGTAACCGCCGACAGGAAGGGCGACAAAGTATGGTCGAACGGCGGGACGCTGTACGTTCTCGCGCAGAAAGGTGGAAAAGTATGCCTCTACACGCCCGACGGCATCTTGCGTCGCCAATTTGTTACCACTGCTGACGACGTCATGACCTGCCGCCTCGATCCGGGTATTTATATTGTCACCCTCAATGGCGGCGCCGGCTATAAGGTTCTGATCGAATAACGGCAGGAATCCGTTGCCGCAGGCGACAGATGCAAGATACAGATGCAAGATACAGCGGCAATATCCGCGGTAAAAAAAAGTAGAGACGCGCTCGGTGTGCGTCCCTACTTTTTTTTGCGCTTCTCCTTATGACGCTATCCTTTCCTTGAACTGGAATTGTCAACAGAATAAAAATGTCAAAATTCGAAAAGATTGCGCATTTCCCATATTTTTTCCGGAAGAAAAAAGCGGATGTCTCTATTTTCCTTGACAGACCGGCGAATAAAAGTGGATGAAATCTCCAGAAGCGGCGCATCCACCATTTTTATGTTTGTATGTTTTTCGGGAATCATTACGTTATGATCTTTGCGCGGATAAATGATGATTGGGAACTTGTGGATTAATTCTTCATAGTTTTTCCATTGGGACATGTTATTCCAGTTGTCGGCGCCCATTATCAGTTGGAACGTTTTATCCGGGAATTGTTTGCACAACTCCCGCAATGTGCGAATGGTGTATGACGGGCGAGGCAGCCTGAATTCAAAATCGCTTGCTTTAAATTTAGGATATCCGTCGATAGCGGCTTTTACCATTCGGAACCGTTTGTTCTCATTTATTAATTCAGCCTCTTCTTTAAGTGGATTCTGCGGAGAAACGAGGAACCATAGTTCATCTAAACCGCAAAACTCGCAAATCCAGTTTGCTAATGCCAGATGGCCTATGTGAATCGGATTAAACGAACCTGGGAATATGCCGACAATCATTGAAGTTATATTTGAAGTTATCACTATGATATAATAAAATTCCTGACGGTTTCGAGAACTTCATTTTGCGCTTTTGTAAGTTCATTGTTGATGATAATCACATCAAATTCGGGTGCAAAACGTAATTCGTATATTGCTTTTTCCAACCGACTTTCAATCACTTCGGGTGCGTCGGTACCGCGTTTTTCGAGACGGAGGCGCAATTCGTCAATAGACGGAGGCTGTATGAAAATTGATAAGGCGCGGTCGCCGTACATTTTTTTTATGTTGCATCCGCCGACGACATCAATATCGAAAACAATATTTTGTCCGGCATTGGTTATGCGTTCGACCTCGCTTTTTAACGTCCCGTAAAATTTATCTTTATATACTTCTTCATATTCCAAAAAATCACCTTTTTCAATATGAGAACGAAATTCTTCCGGTGTAAGAAAATAATAATCTACTCCGTGTCGTTCGTTGCCGCGCGGGGCGCGGCTTGTCGCAGATATGGAAAATTTCAGGGGTAACTCTTGTTGCAACAAGTGTTGTATGACAGAACTTTTCCCGGCGCCGGAAGGGGCTGATAATATAATAAGTTTTTCTTTTCCCATTACATTTTTATATAAAACCATATTTTCATTTTTCATTGTGTGATCTGCACGCTCAATCGCCGACTTGATAAGGCTGTCGTACTGTCGTTATGTTCTATAGGACATTCAATATTTGTTCCTTAATCTGTTCGAGTTCATCTTTCATTAATACTACAATTTTTTGCATTTCCGCTTGATTGCTTTTGGAGCCAAGCGTATTTATTTCACGTCCGATTTCCTGTACGATAAAGCCGAGTTTTTTTCCTTGTCCGCAACCGTTATTAAGCGTTTCTATAAAATATCTGAGGTGATTGTCTAACCTGTTTTTTTCCTCATTTATATCAAGTTTCTCCATATAATATATCATTTCCTGTTCAAGACGGTTAGCGTCAAGTTGTATCTCCGGGATATTTTGCAGATTTTCCAAAATACGGTTTTTAATCTTTTCGACGCGATCCTTTTCGTACGGCTCGATTTGTTTCAGGAGTTCTGCTATGTTTTCAATTTTCCGCACAAATAATCCGAATAACATTTCCCCCTCCTGGGAGCGGAACTCACATAGTTTGTTTATGGCGTGATTTATGGCGTCACACACCATCCGCCATTCCTCCTCATCGGCCTCGACCATCTCGGTTTTTATGACATCGGGTAGACGCAGGATGGTAAGGAACCAATCTTCCGGTTGATTAATATTTAATGTTTCTGCGATTTCCTTTATCTGTTCTTTATAACATTCCACGACGGATGCATTTATTTTTGTCTCCATATCTTTACTTATGTTTTCCGTTGTGATTACAAATTCCACTTTTCCGCGTTCAAGCCTTTTCGACAATAAAGATCGTATTTCCATCTCTTTTTCACGATAAATGGGTGGTATGCGGGTAAAGATGTCCATTTGTTTGCTGTTAAGAGCTTTTATTTCTATTGTTACTTTTTTTGTCGGCAGTTCGGTCGTTACTTTTCCGAAGCCGGTCATTGATTGAATCATAGTTGATATTTTTCTTTTTCAGGCAAAAATACATGAAAATTCCGGATTTCCAAGTGCGTGGAATGAAAAAAGTTTTTTTACAGGGGAAAGGTAATGCAAGCTAAGCGCAAAATAAAATAAACTCGTTTGTTTTGTTTTTGTAAAGCGACGGCGATACACGGGATCTTCCTTAACAATATGAATCGTTGATGGGATGCTGTTTGTCTTTGGTAACAATAACGTATAAAATTTATTAATCGTGGATAGAAATATTTTCTTCTAAGTATTAATGTGTATTTTTGCCGTTCGAAAAAAACGTATTTATGGCAATAATCAATATAGAAACAGCTACGATGGTTTGTTCGGTAGCATTGTCCGAAAAAGGAGAAGTAATATTTGAAAAAGTCTCATTTGAAGGGCTTTCTCATGCATCTTTGCTGGGTGTTTTTGTAGAAGAGGCGGTAATGGAGCTAAAATACCGCGGATTGGCGATAGATGCCGTATCGGTCAGCAGTGGGCCGGGGTCTTATACCGGTTTGCGAATAGGCGTTTCTATGGCAAAGGGGCTTTGCTTCGGATGGAATGTGCCGTTGCTGAATATCCCTACATTAGATATAATGGCTTCAAAGGCGTTAAAACGGATATCGGATAAAGAATCGACGGAATCCCTTTTATGCGCCATGATAGATGCCCGCCGAATGGAAGTTTATGCTGCGATATACGATAAATCACTTCATAAAATACGTGATACAAGAGCTGAAATTGTAACGGAAGAAACGTATGCTGCGTTTCTGGAAAAACAGAAGGTTTATTTTTTCGGCAGCGGCGCCTCAAAATGTAAAGATATAATACAGTCGCCGAATGCTTTGTTTATAGAAGATCTTCATTCTCTTGCTTCGGATATGGCCATATTGTCGGAACAAATGTTTGAAAACAGACGTTTTGAAAATATAGTTTATTTCGAACCCTTTTATCTTAAAGATTTTATTGCTACAATAGCAAAAGATAAACTGTCGGCAAATAAATAAAAGTTGTGTTTAGCGTTTATATTGAAACGGTTATGAAGGACATTTTATCATGCTGCGGAATAAAATTTCCAAATAATTTTGGAAGTATTAATAAAAAACGTACTTTTGCTCTCCTGAAAAATAACGCAAACTATAATAGTGCCATTTACAATGGATAAATATTTGATGATAAAAACGCGGGATGAGTTGTTGCGCATAAATATTGGACATATTTTATATTTTGAAGCAGACAGGAATTATACCAAACTGCTTCTGGCAGAAGGTATCCAATTTACTTTTGCCGTTAATATCGGCAAAGTGGAAGAATTGTTGGCGGTGCAGATCTCTAATCCGGATACGATACTGATTCGGGTTGGGAAGAGTCATATTGTTAACAAAACGCATATTTTGCAGATAAATCTGCCGAAACAAAAGTTATTGTTGCTTGCAAAAGAAGGTAAGCCACGAGAATTGACCATACCCAAAGAGCCGCTTCGAGCGCTGAAGGAGTTGCTGGAAGCTGAAGTCTTAAGATCCGGAGAAGAATTTTCGGACAAAGAAGTTGAAAATAATGAAAGTTAAGATCGGAAAAGCCGCAGATAATGATTTTGTAATTAACGACCCGCAGGCAAGTCGTTATCATGCACAACTGACGCAAGATGAAAAAGGATATTTGTTGCTGGAAGACCTTGGCTCTACAAACGGCACTTTTGTCAATGACTGTCAGATTGTTAAAAAAATTGTGTCGGCGGCAGACAAAGTTGCTTTTGGCGCAAATTATGTATTGACGATAAACGATATACTGAAAAGAGATAATGATTATAGCGATGAATTTGCACATCTTAAAAAGGTATATGATGAGTATATAAAGGAAAAAATACGTATACAGTCAAGTAATCAGTTTAAGACAAGGCTGTTTCAATCGCTGCCTTTTGCCGTAATAGGCGTCGTCGGGGTCGTCCTCGGCTTTATGGGACATGCCGATAAAAACATTTTCATATTGAGTTTTGTGCTTGCCGTTTTAGCGCCGACGACAGGTATTTATTTCGGAGCGCGTCAGGCGGCAAAAATACCTGCTCAGCTGCAACATCTTGCCAATCAATTTAAAATAGATTACGTCTGTCCGAAGTGCGGCATCTTTCTTGGCGAGATACCCTGGGAATCTTTATGCAATAAAAAACACTGCCAGGTGTCCTCCTGTAAGGCTAAATGGGTTCGTATTTGATAATTTGTACATAAAACGCTACCTTTTGTACAATAACCCCGGCACTTTGTCCGTTATTAAGAAAATCTAATGGGAAAGAATATTATATCCGGGTAAAACTTGATATATTTGCACCAAAATATTAATTATAAAGCTATGAAAGATGAATATACATTCGTTACGCTAGATAACGATACGGTTACAATGGGAGATGCCGTTTTTGTCGATATTGATGATACGGCAAACGCAGAGATGGATTTTGTTCAGATAGACGATTCGTTTGACGTTGATTTTTCGGTTGACGGAATTATGGATGACGGTTCCGATTTTATTACAATGGATGATATGGACATAATCAATGATTTTGATATTGATACTTATTCGTCCGATATAAATGAAGCGGATGTGTTAATCATCATATGATTCCTATTAAATGTCCGCATTGTCAGGTAAGACTTAAAGTTGATGAAACGAGAATACCTGAAGGTATCGTGTCTTTTAAATGTCCGAAATGTAAACGGGAGATTCCTATTTCGTATCTGAAACAAAAGACAGGGAATGACGTAGAGGAGGAAACGCTTGTAGTTTTGCCGAAGTTGAAAAAAACAGGAATCGGGCGTTTGACGGTTTTGCCGGATAGCGATACACCCCGTCAGGAATTTCAGTTAAACGAAGGAGTGATAATAGTTGGTCGTAAGGCAAAAGTCTCTACGGCTGCTATTTGTATACAAACAAATGATAAGACAATGAGTCGCAGTCATTTGTGCATAGAAGTAAAAAAGAATCCTAAAGGCGGATATTTTCATTGTCTTTCGGACAATAACAGTAAAAATAATACGTTATATAATGGAAAATATATTGAAAACGGCGATGTAGTAGTGTTGAAAGACAATGATGAAATTGTTATGGGGCGCACGACCGTTCGTTTTAATGAATAAAACTATAATTTACCATGAATATAACATTAGAGAGGCCCTTTGCGGCTACAGGAAAAGGTAATCGTGAAAATAATGAAGACTGTATATTCCCGTTATCGGAATTGGCAAATCCCGGACAGCGCTTTTTTATGGTTTGCGATGGAGTGGGAGGTTCTGAAAAAGGCGAGGTCGCAAGCGCGTTAGCCTGCGATTCCTTCAAAACTTTTTTTGATACGTTTCTTGAAGATAATGATCCTTCCGAAGAATTTATCAATAAAGCGGTGCTCTATACGGAATCCCGTTTCGATGAGTATGTAAAATTGTACCCCGAGGCAAAAGGAATGGCTACTACATTGACTTTTCTATATGTCGGCACATCCGGTATAACGATAGCGCATATCGGAGACAGCCGGATCTATCATATTCGTGACGGAAAGATTCTTTATGCGACGGAAGACCATTCGCTTGTCAATTCGTGGGTGCAATTAGGAAGAATAACGAAAGAAGAAGCGGTCGTTCATCCCCAAAAAAATGTCATAACAAGAGCGATCATAGGGTCGGAACATTCGGTTAATGCGGATGTGAAACTTATAACGGACGTACAGCCCGGTGATAGTTTCCTGATGTGTACCGACGGTGTTACCGAATGTTTTACGGACGAAAAGATAGAAAGCCTTTTTTCCCACGGACTAAATGTCGAATCGCTTAAGAATTTTATTGTGGAGTATTGTGCGGACGAAGCGAAAGACAACTTTTCATTTTATATCTTACCCATTCAGAATGTACAGAAAATGGCCGGCTACAAACAATATATCCTATCTTTATTTTATTCGTTTGTATAGGATTTCATTTATATTTATTCCCCGCAGCCTGCAATTTTATCTATAAAATCGGAAAAATGAAGACAAATTGCGTTTTGGTGATAAAAATAAACGGGCATGTTTTGTATTGTACTCAACATGTATTATCTTTGTGCAAAATTATTACTACGGAGAATATTAATGAATTTACCTGACGGATATTTTTTGCAGAATAAGAAATACCAGCTTACTCATGTCATAGGCCAGGGCGGATTTGGTATCACGTATTTGGGCATATGGAATACTGAATTGAGGGGGGGGCTTGGCGTAATGAAAACGAAAGTGCCGGTCTGTATTAAAGAATATTTCTTTAAAGACTATTGCTATCGCGACAAGAATTCTTATGCCGTGAAAATTCATTCTGCAACAGGAGGGAAACTGTTTGATAGATTTAAGGAAAAATTGATCAAAGAGGCGAATATCCTTTCGGAAGTGCATCATCCGCATATCGTGAATGTATTGGAAGTGTTCGAAGAAAATAATACGGCCTATATCGTTATGGAATATATAAAGGGATGTTCCCTTAAATATATGCTTGATAAAGAAGGTGTATTGCCGGAAAATAAGGCGCTTAAGTATGTTCATCAGATAGGGAACGCCCTTGATTTCGTGCATGATAAGAATATCGTGCATCTTGATATCAAACCGAGTAATATCCTTATCGGTAAAGATGACAATGCACGCCTTATCGATTTTGGTGTGAGTAAGCGATATGATATAGACGAACGGGAAACAAGCACTACTACGCTTACATTATCGAAAGGTTTCGCATCTATTGAGCAGTATGACGGTGAGGGCACACAGAGTTTCTCGCCTTGTCCCGATATTTATTCGCTGGGAGCTACGATGTATAATCTGCTGACGGGAGTGATACCTGTCGAATCGATATTACGGGCGACCAAACGGATGCTTCCTCCTTCGTCGTACAACGTCAATATTACGAAAAAAACCGAAAAAGCAATTCTCAAAGCGATGGAGGTGAAACCCGAAAACCGTTATCAGGTAGTGAAAGAAATGCTTGCCGCCTTGGATATTCCTCCTTATGAACTTGCGGAAAATAAATGGTTAGAAACGAAGTGCATGACAGACGATGAGTTTACGGAACCGATTCATGTACGTTCTTTAGAAAATGCAGTCGATACGGATGACGACAGGACGATTCCGGTATCCTCTTCTGCGAAGGGGAAATATTTGGGGAATAATGATCATTCGAAGAAAAAGACATCGAAACGTTTTTTTTCAGTAGTCATCATTCTGTTTTTTTCATTTATAGGATATGCCATATATGACTATTATACAGGCATCACTACTTCGCAGAGTATGACTTTCGAGATAGATTTGCCGAAAAGGAATGACGATACGGTGATGAGCGTGCAGGATCTTATTGGCTCTGTATATGGCGAATCTGTGCAAGACACGCTCCGGGATTCGGAATATGATGAGCGACAGCAAACGTCGGACGGACAACCGCCTCAACTCCCAATCCATAATACTGCATCAATACCGTCAAGCAATTCCGTGTCGAATAACGCTTCGGGATCAAATCCGGCAAGCAATACCAAACGCAATCCGATATTTAGTTCAAATCAGGAAACAATGCGCCTTACGCCGGAAGGAACTTCACCGGAAAAGATTGTAAACGAAACGCCGACACCGGAAGATGAGGAAATGCCGGAAAAAAAATACGACAATCTTATCTTATCGGCAAAAACTAAAATGGGAAATGGTAATTATTCGGACGCCGAGACCGATTTGAAGGCGGCCCTTCGGATAAAAACGACAGATGAGGCCACGAACCTGATACTTCAATGTAAATACTACATATTTGATGAGATTGATTTCGGAAAGTTGAAAATTGTCCGTAACAGAACGACAACTCTTTATGGAGCGATTGATGAAAGGGGTAAGGAAATTATTCCCTGCAAGTATATTACTGTAGACAAGTCTGTTAGAGGTCGCGCATTTTTACGTAGTGATAGTATGTATGATATTTATG
>JAIRMH010000068.1 GCA_031258835.1 Tannerella sp. | reverse complement strand
ACAAGATTGTGTTCATCAGTCGTGATCCGCGTGCGATGACCGCCTTTTTCCAGATTATCAATGGGGAAGAAGAACCTGACGCCGGTACTTACAAATGGGGACAGACCATTACGACAGCTTATCTGCCGCTTGATAATGCTAAATATTTTAATTCGGATTATCACCTGATCGACTGGTTAAGCCAGTTTGCCCAGGATACGAATGAGGTATTCCTCAAAGGATTTCTGGGGCGAATGCTTTTCTCGGGTGAAGAGTTACTGAAAAAAGTGAGCGTGTTGTCGGGAGGTGAAAAAATGCGTTGTATGATTTCGCGGATGATGTTGAAAGATGCGAATACACTGATTCTTGATACACCGACCAATCATCTGGATCTGGAATCTATTCAGGCTTTTAACAATACGTTGATCCATTTTAAAGGGAACGTGCTGTTCGCCAGCCATGACCACGAATTTATCCAGACGGTGGCCAACCGGGTGATTGAACTGGCGCCGAACGGGATAATCGACAAGATAATCGAATACGACGACTATATCTCCGATCCGAGAATTGCTGAACTACGCGAAAAGATTTATTAGTTGTTGATCAACAGTGTTTTTAATTCAGAAAAGTCTTTGATGATGAAAGGATGCTCAATCGTTTCATCTTTATCGTCCCAGCCTTTGCCTTTCAGCCATATAGATGGACAACCTAACCCGGTTTGCCGGATGAATGTCATTTTTGTATGAATCTCCGATGATAGTTACTGCTTACGCAGATCAAATGGGATGTTTTCCGTTCCTATCAGGGGACAGATCCGCTTTATGCCAACAAAATGCTGGTGCAAACCGACGGAGAAAACAGCAACCAATATTATAAATGGACGCGAGGCGGCTTTTCATTCTTGTCGATGCGGAATGTCAGGAAAATGACGGAAGAGGCCGAACGTATCAACGAAAAAAGCTATGTCGCTTTGGGCAAATTTTTTCGGGCGTATTATTTTTACAGTATGACAGCGCAATTCGGCGATATTACCTACACAGAAACCTTGAAAGGCGAGTCGGATGCGATTTATAATCTCGTGTACGATAGCCATAAAACAATACAATTTTATGGAGAAAAAACTTGCCGGATTCGGAGATAATCTTTATTTCTGGCGCATCTGATTTTAGTAGTTGGTTATTTGTATGAGGCATATAATACGAATAATTTGCTGTATGCCAGGATGCTACGGCGTTTTACACGTGGTAGCGGCTGTCAAGAGATGGCAGTTAGACAGTTGTAGCCCATTGCAGTCGCCCCATCAAGGAGTGTTGATCAGCCACCGGATACTCATCACGGATCTTGTGAAACTTTTTTTAGCAAGCAGTTTTATTTTTCTGACACAATGTATATATGCACAAACTTTTAAGCACGGCCTCCTGCTGGGCGGCGGAACGGGGAATTTGAGCGGAGTATCCTACAGGGCAACGAATCCGGTTAATGAAGACTATAAATTTGTATCAGGTTCCAGCAATTATAAATGCAATGCCACGACAGGTTACAAATTTCGATATAGTCCGTCGGACAGTCGTTTGTTTTACGATGTTGATCTTCAAGCCGGCCTTCGGATAGCTAATTTGAATGTCCATTATTACACTATGAACGAAACTGTGATGGATGGGGTAATTCACATCAATGATTTTATTTTTTGTAATGCCTCTCTGGGTTTGACAGCTAATTTTAAAATAACAAAAAATCTGTATGCAGGCGCAGGAATAGAACCGATCTGGCGGTTTTATGAACTGGGAGAATATAGTGATCAACCGTTCGACATGACGCTTGTCGCCAAGTTGGGTTACGAGTTAAAACATTTTGACATTGCGATTGTCTGCAAGAAAGGGATGTTTAATGTAATGGAGTCAGACCGCATTGAAAAAGGAAAATTAAACGACCTTCAACTGCAACTGTTTATCCCATTTTGAGGCGCGAGAGGAGGTTGATCCGACGACAGGTTGGGTGACAAGCGATTAATGGGAAGAAAAAAAACAGGGAGAGGCGCGATGCAGTATGATTTCTCTGGACTTTTCTTTGATATGTTTATTTTATTGATTTATCTTTGCCGGCAGATTTGCAACAAACATAAAACATAAAATTATGAAAAAATTATTCACCCTATATTTTTAACGCTGATTGTGACGGGCGCCGCCGGCCAAGTCGAGTTGCGGCACGGCCTCCTGCTGGGCGGAGGCCGCGGGTCGGTATGCGGCATCGGTTATTCGGATAACGGCGATGAATATACGGCATTCGACAGGGGCATTACCGATTATCAATATAATGCACTGTTGGGCTATAAGCTCCGTTTCAGGGGGCGGGAGAATCCGTTATTTTTTGATACGGATATTCAGGTCGGTTTACAAAAAGCGGAATACAGTATATTTTATAAAAAGACGGAAGCTACTCCCGACGGCGCGTTCATTAGTTTTCCTACCGGAAATTTTTTCTTCTGTAACCTGTCGGTCGGATTAAGCGTGAACTACAATTTATATAAAGGCTTGTTTGTGGGCGCAGGCGTCGACCCGACATACCGTTTATATCAGTTAGGAGATATCAGTGAAAACCGGTTTGACGTCCCGGTTATAGGTAAGATCGGTTATAACATGAAGTATGTTGAACTGGCGCTTGTTTATAAAAAAGGGATTATGAATTCTTTGAAAACCGATCATTTTGAAAGAGGAAAATTAAATGACTGGCAACTGCAACTCTTTATCCCTTTCTGAACGATGAAACGGCTATCCGTTTTCCATACCACGACGCGCGTAAGATCTTTCCGCGCCGCCTGCGCCACGTCCCTCCCGATTCGGCAGGGCGTAATTTTCCTATTGAATCTGTGTCTCTGCGCATCGTGCGTAGTGGATTATGACGTCGACACGTCGAAGATCATAGAAAAGAACCGCTTGGTCGTGAACAGCATACTCAATCCGTCGCAGCCGCTGAAGATCCGTTTCCATACGGTCGACCGCCGGGACGACGGCAGTTATGGCTGTAACGCGGCGGTTGACGTCCGTGTGCGGCTGACGGCTAACGGCAGCGTCGTCTACGAAGGTACCTGCGCCGATACCGTCCTCTGCCTCGACGTGCGTCCTGCGGCTAACGTCCTTTACCGGATCGAAGCCGGCAAGGAGGGGTACGATGCGATATGGGCGGAGACGGTCGTCCCTGAAGCTGTTACGTGCAGCGCTCATGTCCGGAAATCTTCCGGTAGCCGGGGCGAAACGGCGATCGCCTGTCTCTACGACTTTGCCGGCTTCGGACGCGAACAGCAGGCAGCGCTGTACATCTCCGCATACGATCAGAAAGTGATTATGGAATGGGACGAGAAGACGTGGGAATATATCGTGATTGATTCCGTTTGGGTGGAGGTTACCGACCTCTATTCGCGCAACTTCTTTATCGATGCCTTCAACCGGATAGGGGGGATGCCACTCTTGCACGAGGACGTCGGCAGCCTTTATTTCGAGAATTTCATGCGCATACGTGCTGAGAATATCCCGCGTCTTGATACGCTTGCCTTTGCGGAGGCCGGACGGAGAATCCGCATAATCACCGCCGGCACTGATTACGACAGCTATGTGCGTACTTCCTACGAACAAAGTTTCTATCATTCCATGATGGCCGGCAGCTCGGCAGACGTGAACGCCATGTTTTACCAGCCTACCCGGATTTATTCGAATATCAACGGGGGACTGGGGATTTTTGCCGGAACGAATGAGATAGTGATTAGTGATTAGTGAATTTGGGGGTATGAATAAAGGAGTATTAAAAGAGAAGAGTTTTATGTTTGCGGTGAGAATTGTGGACTTGTATAAGTATTCACTAATCACTAAAAAAATGAAATCAATATTATTCAGCGTCATTCTGTTACTGTGTGCATCGCAGGCCGTCGGGCAGGATGCAGACAAAGTGTCGACCCGCTACCGCGTGTCGGGCTATATCATTGACGACGAGACGTCCGAACGGCTGTCGGATACGTATGTCCGCATCGGGAAAGAGACGACGTTTACGAACAATTATGGTTATTTCAGTCTTCGCGTAGAAGAGGGACGGCAGGAGATATACGCTTCCTGTACGGGCTGTACGCCATACGAGGAGGAAGTCCGGATAGCAGGCGATACCATGTTGACGATTCGCCTCCGGACGGGCGTCGAGCTTGCGGAGGTGACCGTGACGGCGCCTCAACAACACATCGGCAGCAGCGGACTGGGCACCGCCCGCATAAACCTGTCACAGCTCTACCTCTCGCCACTGTTTCTCGGCGAGCGCGACGTGATCAAATCCATCCAGGCGCTTCCCGGCATATCGGGCGGTATGGAAGGCTCGTCGAACGTCGTCATACGCGGCGGAACGTACGACCAGACGCTGTTCCTGATGGACGATGCGCCGGTATACAGCCAGAACCATACGTTTGGCTTCTTCTCCATCTTCAATCCCGACGCGCTGCTCTCGGCGGACATTTACAAAGGGGGCGTCCCGACCGTCTACGGCAACCGTATGTCGGGCGTCGCCTCTATTGCGCTGAAAGACGGCAACATGCGGTCGCACCGCGGCAGCGTAAGCCTGGGATTGTTGGCCTCGTCGCTCTCTGCCGAAGGGCCGATCGTCAAAGACCGGGCGAGCTACCTGTTTACCGCCCGCCGTTCATTCACCGACCTGCTGATGCAGGGATTGATGAAACTGATGACCTCTGATGGCGGTTACAGCGCCGTTCTGCTGTCGTTCTGGGACGTTAACGGCAAGATTACATGGAACATAAACGACCGCACACGCCTGTCGGCCGGCATCTATACCGGTAACGACATGCTGGGCGCCGAAAATGAAACGGAAATAAGCAGATACGACGACGGCGAATACAAAAGCACCTCCGCATACGACCGCTTCGGACGCGGCTGGAAAAATACGACCGCTTCGCTACGCCTGACGTCGGACATCCGGCGCAACGCCTTCCTGTCGAGCAGTCTCTATTATTCGCAGTTAGATAACTACGATTCCTACAATATCAAGTCTGATAACTACCTCTTTTCGCAACGGAAGGCGATGCGTATGCAGGAAATGGGCTGGCGGACGTCTTTTGAACAAAAAATGAGCAACGCCAATACGCTCTTTGCCGGCTTTGACGTCTCTTACCAGCATTATCGCCCTGAACTGCTGACCAGTGAAGCGTCGAACGGCGACAACCTGAAAATCGACAATTACCGTCCGCTGCACCTCCTGACAGTCTCCATCTTTGCAAGTGACGAATGGCGGTACGGTCGCTGGACGTTCGTTCCCGGCATACGGCTGTCGAGCTATCGCACAAAAGATCAAAACAAACAGGCGATCGAGCCGCGCCTGAAAATTTCCATGCAAGCCAATGACGTTAACCGTCTGATGCTGGCTTACGACCGGATGACGCAACCCGTACATTCGATCAACGAAATGGCGTATGCCGAAAGCGCCGACTACTGGCTGCCCTTTCGCGAAGACCGGCTGCC
>JAIRMH010000004.1 GCA_031258835.1 Tannerella sp. | reverse complement strand
GCACGTGACGTGGCGATGCAGGTAGCAGCGATGAACCCGATTTCCATCACTCCGGCCGATGTATCTCAGCATGTGATTGATTCGGAAATGGAAATAGCCCGTGACAAAGCCCGTCAGGCGGGAAAACCGGAAAACCTGTTAGACCGGATTGCAGAAGGCGCTCTTCAGAAGTTCTATAAAGAAAATACCCTTCTACAGCAAGAATTTATAAAAGATTCAAAATTAACAATTGAACAATATTTAAAACAACAAGACAAAGATTTAACCGTTACATCATTTAAACGTGTAACACTAAATGTCGATTAACAAACAAATCTTGAATAGTTAAGGTTGCCTGAATAATTTCAGACAACCTTTTCGTTTTCCAAACGAACTAAACGCGCCTCTCTCAAATTAACAATATGACAATTATATGAAAAAAAATGTATTTTTATTTATCTGTGTTTCCTTTTGTATATGTTCTGTCAATGCACAGGATCTTATCGTAGGAACATATAATATACGTTATGACAATAACGAGGATAAGGAAAATGGGAACGGATGGGAACGTCGTTGTCCTTTCATTACACAACAAATCCTGTTCAACGACTTTGACATTTTCGGCGCTCAGGAGGCGCTCCATCACCAACTCAACGACCTTGCGGATAAACTGCCTCAATACGGATATATCGGCGTGGGGCGCGATGACGGAAAAACAAAAGGAGAATATGCTCCGGTTTTTTACAAAAAGGATCGTTTTGAATTATTAAAATCAGGCCATTTCTGGCTGGCTGAAAATACGGAATATCCTAATAAAGGATGGGATGCCGCACTGCCGCGTATATGTACATGGGGCGAGTTTAAGGATCGTAAAAAAAAGAAAAGAATTTGGTTTTTCAACTTGCACTTTGACCATGCCGGGGTTGAAGCGCGTAAAAAGAGCGCGATCCTTGTGCTGGACAAAATAAAAGAAATGTGCGGAAAAGATGCCGTTATCCTCGCCGGAGATTTCAATGTTAATCAGACAAACGAGAGTTATAAACTACTGGCCGGCTCCGACATTCTAAATGATACGTATGAAACATCTGTTATACGGTATGCATTAAACGGGACGTTCAATGCTTTTAAAAGCGACTGGTTAACAAACAGCCGTATAGATCATATTTTTGTTTCGGACAAATTCAAGGTCGACCGCTATGGTATACTAACCGACAGTTACCGCACCCCTGTTAATGATACAAAGCCGGACGCAGGCGATTTCCCCGAAGAACTCTTTCGTGTGGAAGCAGAGACACGTATGATATCCGACCATTTCCCGATAAAAGTAACATTATATTATAAATAGTCGGCAAAGGTATGGCGCAAAGCGCAAAATTCACTTGTCTTCATATAATTGAGAGGTCGAAACGGGATTATTTCCCGTTTCGACCTCTCAACATCACCGTACGCGCCGTCCGGCATACATTTTACGTATGGTACCCGGCGTTGAGCCGTCGGAATGGGAGTCATCCCGTTCCGACGGCTTGATCTCAAAAATGACCTGACGGGTTGGTCTTTTCTACTCTATTGGAGCGCTGACTTTTCCGAGAGCGGCCGCTTCTTGTGCACTCAGCGTTACATTCCAGATGGCGATAGCAGCAATGTGGATTTCATCGTCTTCGCCGTCCTCATCGGCAAACAGTAGCACGCCGGCCGGGTCAAAGGCTATACGTGAATCTATCGGTGCCGTCGTGAGAATAGATCTCCTTTCCGTCCAGGTAGTATCTCAACGATTTACTCAAGTCGGCCGATACGACCAGCCGGTACCACACGCCCGACTTGAACGGGTTAGCCGACAAATTGGTATATATGCCGCCGATACCGAGTTCATACATGTTAGCGCGCAGGAATAAATCCACATCATCGTTATTCGCCAGATTCGTCTAAAAGAAGCTGTAACCGTTGTTATTCGGCAATTTGAAGTCAATCAGAATCGTATAATTGTTTACTAACTTTTCGTCACCATTGGCTTCGAGACCGTGTTTAGCCAGAAAATAGCTCCCCTTGGGCACTTCTATGGCCCGGGCGCCGTTGGGCCCTTCCACTTCATTGAAGCCGCTGTCATAGAGTTCTTTTAATTTTGTACCCTAAAAAAGAGACCATCAAATTTATCTCAACAAAAAAGGACGTTAAAGAAGGAACAGCAGCAAAGAGAAGGAAAGCAATTCAAGCGTCCCTCATTTTCGGGTTGCCATTTGATAATTTCAAAAGATGAAATTTTCACGCAAAGCATAAGTCAAATAATCAGTCGTTTTTCTAATAAATATAACACTGATAATTTACAAACAATGGAAAAGAAATGGTATGTAGGGATTGACATCTCGAAAGAAACACTTGATGTGGCGGTCTTCGACATCGGAAACAGTCGCAGTAACGAAAATTACCTGAAAGTCGGGAACGACGTATCGGGCTTCAAAGTTATGCATCAATGGTTCAAGGGCAGAGGAATAAACTTTGCGGATATTGTCTTATGCATGGAATATACAGGCATCTACGGGTATAATATCCGTAAAGTTCTTGAACGGACAGCTATTGACTATTGCATGGAAACACCGGTGAGGATAAAGAAATCATTGGGCCTGGCCAGAGGTAAGAGCGACCGGATAGACGCATTCCGGATAGCATGGTACTGCTATGTTCATCGGGAATTTTTACGGTTGAGCCGTTTGCCGGGCGAGACGGTTCAGCAATTACAGCGCCTGTTGGCTGAACGCGGAAGGTATGTAAAACATTCGGCTTGCTACAAGCAGGTATTATCCGAACATTCGATATTGGATGGCAAAGCAGCGTCGGCAAGGACAAAAAGCCTGCGGGATAAAAGTAAAAAGGCAATACTTGCAGTAGAAAAACAGATGTACTCATTGATAGCATCCGATGAATCCGTAAGGAAAAACTTCGACCTTCTGACAAGTATTGTCGGTATCGGGATTGTCAATGCCGTTACCACCATCGTCCATACGGAGAATTTTGCTTCCTTCGACAATGCCCGTCAATATGTTTGTTATGTGAGCGTGGCGCCTTTTGAACGCTCTTCCGGTTTCAATGTCAGGGGACGCACTGCCATTAGCAAGATGGGCGACCGGCAAGCCAAGGCTGACCTTACCGAAGGCGCCAAAGCCGCCATTGCCCACGACAGGGAGTTAAAACTGTATTACGTAAACATCTGGTCAAGTACATCTTGTGTAGTTGATACGGCAGTATTAGTTTTGCCGTCAAAAAGGTATGTCAAAACAAACAAGCACACACAAGTTAAGCGAAACGGAAGGCTTAGCTCATATAGAATC
>JAIRMH010000329.1 GCA_031258835.1 Tannerella sp. | reverse complement strand
TCCGGAAATATCGAAGACGAAGGCATGTTTTGGAAACAGAGAAGCAATGCGGCATATTGCGTTGTCAACCTCGCCATGCAGTTTTACCGGACATGGGACAGGGCGTTTGTCGAAAGAGTATATCCTTTTGTCAGACATACAGCCGTCTTTTGGGAAAAATATTTGAAATACGAAGACGGGCATTATGTGGACTATCACGACGCTATACATGAAGGAACGGACGATTTGAAAAATCCGTTACTATCTCTCGGATTAATTAAACTTGTGATGAAAACGGCAGTAGACATGAGCATTTTTATAAATGCGGACGCCGGTAAACGCGAGAAATGGTCGCATATACGCGACAATATTTCCCCTTATCCTGTGTATGAGCGCAACGGCAAAACCGTATTTCGCTATACGGAAGTCGGTACCGAATGGGTGGATGGGAACAGCTTGGGTATCCAGCATATCTATCCGGGAGAAGCGATTGGGTTGGACAGCGACCCCGAACTGCTTGGTGTCGCTCGAAATACGATTGACGTAATGCAACGCTGGCTCGACAGCAACGGAAGCAACAGTTTTTTCCCGGCTGCCGTTCGCGTGGGATACTCGCCCGACGTGATTATGCAACAATTGCGCCGATATACAGAACATGCCTATCCCAACGGATTCCAGCTCGACAACCCGCATGGAATCGAAAATCTCAGCACTGTACCGAACACTATAAACGAAATGCTTTGCATGGGACACCAGGATGTTGTGCGATTGTTTCCCGTATGGAATCACAGCAAGGACGCATCGTTTCATCAAATTCGGGTCGAGGGAGCCTTTCTTGTCTCGGCGACACTGAAAAACGGCGAAGTAACCGAACTCTCCGTTTTCAGTGAAAAGGGACGCCCGCTATGCCTGCTAAATCCATGGAAAGACCGTTACGTAAGTGTTAGCGAATGGCTCGACGGCAAACTGTCTGCAGAAACGGAATATACGGACGAACGTATCAAACTGACGACAAAACCAAATGCAACGTATGCATTTAGAGTAAAAAAATAAGAGTCAAATTATGGATGGGGTTTGTAATTATAAAGACGTATACAAAGAACTCATCGAAAGGCTTTCGGTTGATTACGGCATGGATGAATTTGAGGCTGTGCAATATCTTTACCATTCTGAAGTCTATGCAAAACTGTCAGATATTGATACAAAAATATATATGTATCTGTGGACGAAGCTATATAAATTCCTGATAGATGAAATAAATAAAAAACATATATGATGAAAAAATTAATATTAAATATTGCGCTGTTTGCCCTGATATTCGTGCAAAACATATCGGCGCAAGATTTGCCCGAGTGGGCGAAAGATTTGATTATTTACGAAGTAGCGACACGAGGATTTACGTCGCCTGATGGTCCCGAAAGTGGGACTTTCAAGAGCATGCAGGAAAAATTGCACTATCTACAGAAACTCGGTATTACCGGTATTTGGCTGACAGGTACAAACCTCGGCGACCCAAAACATTTTTATAATATCTGGACACAGTACGCTTGTGTTGACCCGACTAAACTCGACCCTGCGCTGGGTACCTCAGGCGACTTTAAAGCGCTCATCGACGATGCGCATCAGAGAGGCATTAAAATATTCATGGATGTAATCACTCACGGAGTGATGAACGACAGCCCGCTGATTAAGGAACATCCCGAATGGTTCAGGGGTGGCAGTTGGGGAATGACCGATTTCGACTGGTACGGAAATCATAAAGATTTGGACGAGTGGTGGGTCAAGACTTTTACCGACTGGGTACTTAATTACGGCGTCGACGGCTATCGTTTGGACGTCAATATTTACCGTCCCGATTTGTGGAAACGTATTAAACAAAATACTGCCGCAGCAGGGCATCCTGTCGTAGTTTTCAACGAATCGTGGGTACACAGCGAAGGCGCCGGCGATTTCTTGCAACGTATGACGACACTCTCGAATCAAAGAATGGGACCAGATATGAACGTGCTGCTGCATTATGATGTAGCCTCGCATTATCAACAGTTCGACTACTTCCGCATCGTCGAATTAAGCATCCAATATACAGACAAAAGTGTAGATCGCGGTTATTTTGACGTCAAACCGTTTTTGGACGCCGCAATTGTCGGACATTACGACCCGGAGCCAAAAGGCGCTCTGAAACTTACGCTGCTCAATTCGCCCGGACAGCCGTCGCCCGAAAAACAGGAACCCTATCGGTTGCTTATTGAAGGTGTGAATCCCGGTAAGGTTATCAAAAATGTCAATATCCGACCACTTGGATGGAATTTGCAGTATAATTACGGAACGCATGGCTCGCTACTTGCCGGTTTTACCGGAAGTACACGCTACGAAATGGAAATAATGCCGTTCGTTCCCGACCGGCTGCTCTATTCAACCCAACTCTCAAGCCATGACGACGGCTGGGAAGGCTCGCCCTTGAATAAAAATCCATACGTTGCGGAAGGTAGCCGTTCGATGTTCGGATACAGTTTTTTGTTTACGCCATCAATACCGGTATTCATGAGCGGCGAAGAGTTTAATGCCGATTATATCCCACTGCCAACGCATACTCCCGACCTCTGGGGAAAAGGCGAACACGGGAAAGGTCGATGGCTCTATGCTTCGATGCTCGACTGGGAACAACTGAAACAACCCCCAAAACGCGATATGCTCGACGACGTAACACGAATGATTGCAATCCGCAAAGCCAACATCGACCTTTTCCGTCCGCTCACCTCCGACAAAAAGCCCTTGCTGAAACCTGTTTCATTGCAAACGACGGGCATTGACATAGATTCTATTCCCGTGCCGTACATGCTGTATAATGACGCTATAGCAATTGTCATCTGCGGCAATACAACGGACAAGACCGTCAAGGGTTTTCTGAACATATCGTTGACAGGCACACCGCTCGAAAATGCTACGCAACTGCAAATCACCGACCTCTGGAACGGAGGTAAAACCAAACGGATAAAAACAGAGAATTTGCGAAAATTTCCGGTTATCATGAAACCCGACAAAACCAAACGAGGTGGAATAGCAATGCTAAAAATCGAAATTGTACGTTCTAATTAATTCGGATGAACGTATTTTGTAAAAATAAATGAAATGAAAAAATTTTTACTAATATTTTTGTTACTCGGAATAGCGATAACGGTTGTTGCTCAAACTGAACCGTCTTCCGACAAAGTCAGAAAAGACAGGATATGGGACATTGTCCGTCCCAATCAGAAAAACATCGCCGGATATATTGATTTGGATTTTGCATACGATTTGATAACGATTCAATCTGGCGATTACGAGCGAGAGAATTGCATAATCTCGGCAGAAATCTCTCAATTGCCACTTTCGGAGGACTCAATTATCGTTCTTTACGAACAGACGCCGGACGGTTGGAAAGAGACGGCTTCACAACTGTATCTGGTAAAAGGCGAAAAGCCTGTTTT
Source organism: Tannerella sp. (assembly GCA_031258835.1). Taxonomy (GTDB): domain Bacteria; phylum Bacteroidota; class Bacteroidia; order Bacteroidales; family Tannerellaceae; genus Tannerella. The sequence continues at coordinate 3,955 of JAIRMH010000329.1, read as the reverse complement.
GTTTTGGATACTTAGCGGCAAAACGCCGGCGAGAACTACTCGAACATTTATTACCACATCGAAGATAACCAAAACGCCGGCAAAAGCGCTCATGGATGTCGAAGATACTCAAAAGGCTCTCGTTCTGACGAAAAACGGGCATCCAGTACTGCAATATAATTACGCTCATCTTGACCCGCCTCCCGGAGTAGACCCCGCTTATGGACGTACGGGCGGATATATCCATCCCGCTTATTCACCCAAAGGAAATGTGCTGACTAACATCCAACCGCGCGACCACTATCATCATTTCGGTATATGGAATCCTTGGACGAGAATGGTATATGACGGCAAACAGTATGATTTGTGGAATATTGGCGACAAAAAAGGAACGGTACGCGCACGTAACATCGAAGAAATATACGGAGGCGCTGTCTTTTCAGGATTTATGGCAAGCCTCGACCATTATATCTTCAACGAAGACACGGAGAAAGTGATTATGAACGAATATTGGAAGGTGAAAATATGGAACGTTCCTGACGGTTTCCTTTGGGATTTCGAATCACATTTGTTTCTTCCGACACCTCTCCCGATACTCTTGGAAGCATATCGCTATGCCGGTTTCGGTTGGCGTGGCACGCCCGAATGGACGAAAGAAAATTGCGACATGCTCACCTCCGAAGGAAAAACGCGTCCCGAAATAGACGGCACAAATGCCCGTTGGATATACGTTACTGGCGATACTCGAACAGGATGCTCCGGTTTGCTCTTTATGTGCCATCCCGAAAATTACAGTTTCCCTGAACCGTTACGAATCTGGGATCAGGACGCTAATGGAGGACGAGGCGACACATTTATCAACTTCGCTCCTACAAAAAATAGGAATTGGGTACTTCTGCCAAACGAACATTATGTGTTAAAATACCGCGTGTTTGCATTCGAAGGCAATATGACTGTCGAACAAGCCAACCGCCTTTGGAATGATTTCGCTTATCCGCCCGTGGAAATTAAAAACTAAAATCCACAGGAAAAACGGAGAATTAAGAGCGTTGTTAAACACATATAGAACTCATTATTGAGTTTCATATAACAGATTTTGGCGCAGTAAAGTGCTCGTTTTAGTGTTATCATATCTATTTTTTTAATCCATAAAAACGCACATTATTACATTCTATTAATTTTTATTTACAATTTTTACCGTCTCCAACAATCCTGCATCCTGCAATTTTTTAGAAGCGTTCCAATTGTTATACAAAGGTTTCACTATCCGTTCGTTCTCCGGCAGCGACGATTCGCCGATAAAACGGTTAGCCCAGGTATTGACAACCTCTATTTCGACAGTGTTTTCGCCTGCTTTGACTGCATCGGTGATATCCACGCGATAGGGATACGTCCATGCGCCGCCGGAATATTTGCCAGTGATTTTCACCTTAGCCATCACGCCGACCTTGCCGAGGTCGATATAAATCTCGCTATCAGGTTTAGCCTCAAGGGTGAAACTGTTGTTATAGACGGCCGTTCCGGAATAATAGCGGATACGTTCGTCTTCGTTCAGCGACCACGATTGCAGTTTGTCGAAGACCACCGGCTCGGATGGGCCGCGCTTTACCCTGTCGGATTCGAACGTTACCGTCCATGGCGTATTGATTTCGAGGAGGGTCTTTAGCTCCGGAAAATTCTCTTTCAATTCGGAAGATTTCGGATTGCCCTTTCCCGAGAAAACAACAAAGGCGCTTTCGCGAGGCTCTAACTGCAAAGGAACAACCGTAGAAGATTCTTTCGCTTCAAACGCGGGCAAAATGCGGCGTTTGCCGTTCACGGGATTCCAGAGTTCGGGCTGTTTCCCTGCAACGCGAAATTCGGGTGACGTTTGTATGGTGTTTTCGCTCTGGTTGGAGACGAAGTAGATTTCTTTACCGTCGGGCGTCGAGCGGTGAGCGTAGACGACTTTGTCGCCGGTCTTGAAATCGGGCGCGATGTTGAGCGTTGCAAGCGCTTCTTCGATTGTCATTCCCGAAAGTATTTTCCCTTTGCCGTAATCGCGTTGCTTGGCGGACTTTTCGCCCCAGATTTTATCAGCGAGAGCGGCAAGTTCTTTATCTGCCTCGGGATAGTTTTGATAACTCGGCGAACGTTTGGGCGCTTCCCCAAGCACGGCTGCTCCGTCGGCAAGTAGGCGTTCGACGCTTTTCAACACTTCGGGACGCATGGTCTTCACCGGCGGCAACACGAGCAGGCGGTACGAAACGCCGTGCGGCAACACAATACGCCCGTCCTTCACCGACATGCTGTTAAGAATAATATCGGAATTAACATAATCGGCGCGATAGCCTTCCGGCAAAACGTGAACGCTGACGCCGTCTTTCGAGGTATCCGGATTCAAACCCAAAGGTCCGGAGTTTACCGGCACATCTTCGCCGATGAAATACGCAATGTCGGATACCGGAAGTCCCTGTTCAAGCATGAACCCGCAACGTTTCAGATAGTCGGTGAACAGGTCGATATGCGGAAACCATGTGTTTTTGCGGTTAAACTCCGTACCGAACCACGATTCAATACCCGGCTCTTTATCTTCGTAAGCCTGTTCGATATACACATGCAGCAGGCATCTTGTCATACCTGCGGCGAAAGCCCTGTCGCCTTCCTTTTTAAGGGTACCGGGATGATTCTGGTATCCGCCCATGCTTGTAAACGATTCGGCGTATACGCGCGGCTTGTTATATATGTGCGCGCACGAAGAGGCTATGTCGATATAGTTCATCTTGCCTCCGCCTGCCCAGAACTCGCCGCCAACATAGTCGGTATGTTTGCCATAGAGCAGCGGCTCGGCGGGAAATCCCCAGTCGCCGTAATTCTCTATCCACGAGTAAAGTTCATGTTTATGGAAGATATTGTTAAAATGCAGTATGCTGTTGCCGACCATTTCGGATGCCAGTTGCCTGACGTCCCAGAGAAACCGTTCGGACTGTTCCGGCGAGCCTACAAGATAGCCCGTTAGCGCCGGCAGGAAAGGCAGCGGGTCGTAACCGTAGCGCGATTTCATGCTGTCGATAAAACCGTCGGTAAAATCCTGACCTCCTTTTTCCCAGCTGTCCATGACAACGACCTTAAACGTCTTCCTATCTTCGGCAGGAATTCGTCGAAACACTTCGCCCAGAAAACTGTCGAAATGATGCTGAATAAATTCGACGCTGAGTTTGTCCATTTCGTATCCTTCGCCTTCGGGAGAAGCCGGAGCGACCAGAGTTCCGTTAGGCAGCATCCCCATCCGCAACACGAGCCATTTGCCTGCGGGAGCGTCCCAAACGAGCGTCCCGTCGGGCTGCATCATGTTCGAAACATCGATGACGTTTGCCGGTGCAATCGCCGTTTCGACCTCGTTTGCGGCAGGAACATCGCGCACCGAAGTCCATTTATATTCCGTCCATGAAGGATTATCGCCCTGATACATCACCGCAAGAGTTTTTTCGGGATATTTGTCGAGAATTGCAGTCGGCGAAATAGCGATTTTGCCGATGGCGATGTTCTCGCCGGTGTGTTTGAAGATGATACGGTACTCGTCCGACGTAGTTTTCTCGAATCCCGAGACTATTGGCGCGAAAGGAGTGAACCCGATAAACGGACTGATTGTTGATTTTAACGGATACTCGGCGACGGTGACAAACTCCCCCTTCACTCGAGCTTGCAGCTCTCCGCGACCGTTACAGTCGCTTGTGGGATAGATTACCAGCGAACGCGCATCGTACGGCTTCGTCAGTTTGACGGTGATAGAGGCTTCTTCTCCTTGCGGGACAATATATCTTGCGCGCAGCGGCGAATCGGGCAAGGTATCCGGCGAAAGTCTGCCCGGTCGGACGTCCTTCGGCGAGCGCATGTTGGTTGCGGTAACTTTTGCGCCCGGGACATCAAAAAGGTTCAGCCGATAATCGTCCGGAACAGGGATTGCCAGCGTACGTACATCCTGAAAATCTTCGTT
>JAIRMH010000297.1 GCA_031258835.1 Tannerella sp. | reverse complement strand
TATAAATCGAATCAATTCGAATATGGTACATACCCGAACCTGTTCCTGAAGGAAGTGTCCTCACCACATCGCCGGTGCTCTTATCACCTCCAACGATCTTAGCATTTACCGTAAATGCTATCGAGAACAGCATTAGCGCGGATGCTAACAAAGTAAAAATCTTTCTGTTCATAATCATTTAAATTTAAATTAGTACTAAAATTTTATTTTAATTTTCTCTCTTTTCTCTTTTTCTTTTCAAATAGATCATTCGTTACAAACGATATATCGGAACAAAAATACAAATTCATTTGCTATGTCGCATCAGAATTATGCGTTTTTTTTCGACATTCAATGATTTATTATCCAAACACGGCCTTTTCAGTACAAAACAGCCATTTTAGATGACAAACCATCTATTTGTTCAAAATCCCTCTATCTTCATCTTTTATTTGTATCTTATATATTTTGCATTTATATAAAAATGTACACGCGTACATTCTATATACAATAACATAACAACATCTTCATGCTTCATCAATATGAGCCGAAACCCGGACTCGAACCGGGGACCTATTCATTACGAATGAATTGCTCTACCAACTGAGCCATTTCGGCAACACATATGGTTTAATCAACCTGTCAAACTATATCGTCCGGACGGGAACGTCTTCACTTTACTATAAAATAAGATTGCTTATATTATATCCCGAACGATTATTTCAATAAACCTTGCAAAGGTAATATTTATTCTACATCTGCAAAAAGTTTTCTTGAAAAATTTTGCAGTTCCTGCTCTAAATTTTTCATCAACCGGCCTTCTAAAAAAGTATCTTCACTCCCTAATGTAAAGATTTTTTCTATTTCGCAAAAATTATCGTCGACTAACGAGACGCTAAAAGGTCTCATGAACACAGGGTTATCGAAGAATCTTCCCGATTTTAACCCCACGAGAACGGCGCGGATAGAATTAACTTGCGGCTTATACGAACGCGCCGTCGTCTCGGAATGATCTGCCCAGTCAAATATAATATTTTTATCCAGCAATGTCTCCCGGTCATCATAAACCTGTATCTCGCCGGATATTACATCAAGCTGAATATACAAATGATCGACCGGACGACCGACATTCGCCTTTACTAACTTATCGACCGCATTAACAAAGACAGCCTCCAAGATCGTTTGTACTTTTGATTTTTCTCTTACCATATTTATTTATATGTTTTCCTAAGGTTGCAGCAAAGATAATACATTTTCTTTAATCTGCAATTTTTTTTTACCGATTAATAGAAAAAAATTAAGCGCGAAAGGAGTAGAAAGAGTATAAAAAGCAGAAATAATAGAGAGAGACGAAGATATGAAAGGAACATAAATACGAAAGTGTAATAATTCATACATTTATCAATGAAAAATATTTCATATTTTAAAAATATACGCGGCAAAAAGAATGATTTGTAAATTTTCATTCCGGGGAGTATCATTATTATTGACAAATAATTGCAAAATGAAAGTTTTTTAGTATTTTTGCCGGACATTTGATAGATTATACATATCAATAAAAACATAAAGACAATCAACGATGATTAAAAGGAACATTTTAACAAAAGACAGGGGGCTTTACAGTCCGGAATATGAACATGACGCCTGCGGTGTCGGTATGATTGTTCATATAAACGGAGAAAAGTCTCACGACATCGTGGAATCGGCGCTGAAAGTACTCGAGAACATGCGTCACCGGGGTGCGGAGGGCGCTGATAATAAGACGGGCGACGGTGCCGGCATCCTGCTCCAGATTCCGCATGAATTTATTTTACTGCAAGGGATTCCCGTTCCTGAAAAAGGAAAATACGGTACCGGCCTCATTTTCCTTCCTAAAGACGAAAAACAACAGTCCGCAATATTGAGCGTCGTCATCGAAGAGGTCGAAAAAGAGGGTCTTAACCTGATGCATATCCGTAAGACGCCTACACATCCCGATATCTTAGGCGATGATGCGCGCGCTGCAGAACCCGATATAAAACAGATTTTTATAACCGGGGAAAACGACCAGCATACGCTCGAACTTAAACTTTTTATCTTGCGACGACGGATAGAAAACCGTATCAATAAAAGCAATCTGAAAGATAAAGAGGATTTTTATATCGTTTCGCTTTCTACGCGCAGGATCGTATATAAAGGGATGCTCGAAACAATGCAATTAAGGCATTATTATCCCGACCTGACGAATAATTATTTCACAACAGGAATAGCTCTCGTCCACTCGCGTTTCAGTACGAATACGTTCCCGCGCTGGAGTCTGGCGCAGCCGTTCCGGCTGCTGGCGCACAACGGCGAAATAAACACGATACGCGGGAATCGCGGATGGATGGAGGCGCGCGAAAGCGTACTTACCTTTCCTACATTAGATAATATCAATGACATCCGCCCGCTCATACAGCCGGGAATGAGCGACAGCGCCTCGTTCGACAACGCACTTGAGTTCTTAGTGGCATCCGGCATGAGTTTACCTCATGCCATGACAATGCTTATACCGGAAAGTTTCAATGAAAAAAATCCGATCTCGGAGGATCTGAAAGCATTCTACGAATATCATTCGATCCTGATGGAGCCATGGGACGGCCCTGCCGCCCTGCTGTTCAGCGACGGACGATATGCAGGCGGCATGCTTGACCGCAACGGGCTGCGTCCGGCACGCTACCTGATAACGAAGAATAACATCATGGTAGCCGCTTCCGAAGTGGGGGTCGTCGATTTCGAACCGAATGAGATTAAAGCGAAAGGACGCCTGCAACCGGGTAAAATAATCCTCGTCGACACCGAAAAGGGGGTCATCTATTACGATGAAGAACTTAAAAAACAATTAGCCGACGCCCGTCCGTATCGCTCATGGCTGACGAATAACCGCGTCGAACTTGACGAACTCAAATCAGGACGACGCGTAGCAAGCGGCATCGATAAGTTCGAACAGCGCTTGCGTCTGTTCGACTATACCCGCGAAGATATCGAACGTATCATTATGCCGATGAGTATCACAGGCGCCGAGCCGGTAGGTTCCATGGGCTTCGATGCACCGTTAGCCGTCATCTCCCGGCGTTCGCAGCTTCTTTATAATTATTTCCGCCAACAGTTTGCGCAGGTGACAAACCCGCCGATCGACCCTATTCGTGAAGAATTGGTGATGAGCCTGACGGAATACATCGGCGCGGTAGGCGAAAATATCCTGACGCCCAACAAGTCGCACTGCAAAATGGTGCGCCTCCCACATCCCATACTTAGCAATACACAACTCGACATATTGTGTAACATACGTTATAAGGGTTTCAAATCCATCAAGCTGTCAATGCTTTATGAGGTAGCCAAAGGGCGCGACGGGCTTGAAAATGCTATCAACCGCCTGTGCCGGGAGGCGGAGCAGTCGGTCAGGGACGGTGTCAATTACATCATCATGAGCGACCGGGAAGCAGATGAAACGATGGCGCCCATACCGTCTCTACTTGCCGTAAGCGCCGTACACCATTACCTGATCTCCGTACAGAAACGTGTGCAGACCGCCCTTATCATCGAAACCGGCGAAATGCGCGAAGTGATGCACGCCGCATTATTGCTTGGCTATGGGGCAAGCGCCCTGAACCCTTACATGACATTCGCCATATTAGATGATATCGTAAAGAAAAAAGAGATACAACTCGACTATGAAACGGCTGAAAAGAATTATATCAAAGCGCTCCGCAAAGGGCTACTCAAAATATTGAGTAAGATGGGGATCAGCACCATACGAAGTTACCGCGGCGCTAAACTGTTCGAGGCCATAGGAATCAGTGAAGATTTATGCGAGAAATATTTCGGTGGAGCGATTAACAAAACCGGCGGCATCCGCCTTGAGGAAATTGTTGCCGATTCAAAGGCACTGCACAAAAACGCCTTTTGCGAACATCAGGAAAAAGAAAAACCGCTTCCGCATCATGGTATGCTTTCATACCGTAAAGACGGCGAAGTGCACGCATGGAACCCCGAATCTATTTCCACGCTGCAACTGGCTACGCGTCTGGGAAGCTATAAGAAATTTAAAGAATATACGCATATCGTCGACGAAAAACCGGAGGCTATCTTCCTGCGCGATTTCCTCACGTTCAAAAAAGCGGCAAAACCCATCCCGTTAGATAACGTTGAGCCGGCGGACAATATTATGCGCCGGTTTGTGACGGGGGCTATGAGCTACGGTTCGATCAGCAGGGAAGCGCACGAAACGATAGCCACCGCAATGAATATCCTTCACGGACGCAGTAATACCGGCGAAGGCGGCGAAGATCCCGCACGTTTTAAACCGCGCAAAGACGGGTTGTCGTTACGCTCGGCTATCAAACAGGTTGCTTCGGGAAGATTCGGCGTGACGACCGAATATCTGGTAAATGCCGACGAGATACAAATAAAAATAGCGCAGGGAGCAAAGCCCGGCGAAGGTGGACAGTTACCAGGCTATAAAGTGAACGATATCATCGCCGCGACACGTCATTCCATGCCCGGCATCTCGCTGATATCCCCGCCGCCGCATCACGATATTTATTCGATTGAAGACTTGGCGCAACTTATTTTCGACCTGAAGAATGTAAACCCGGAAGCGGAAATAAGCGTAAAACTCGTGTCGGAAAGCGGTGTCGGCACTATTGCCGCAGGCGTGGCGAAAGCCAAAGCCGACCGTATTATCATCTCCGGCTCCGACGGTGGAACAGGCGCCTCACCGTTGAGCTCCATCCGCTATGCCGGCGTACCGGCGGAATTAGGATTGTCGGAAACACAGCAAACGCTCGTGTTAAATAATTTGCGTGGACAGGTAAGGCTGCAAACAGACGGACAGATAAAGACCGGACGCGACATTCTCATAATGGCGCTGCTGGGCGCCGAAGAATACGGATTTGCAACATCGGCGCTCATCGTGTCAGGATGCGTCATGATGCGGAAATGCCATATCAATACGTGTCCCGTAGGCGTTGCTACACAAGATGAAGAACTCCGAAAGCGTTTCCACGGGAAGTATGAATACTTAGTGAACTTCTTTCGTTTTCTTGCGGAAGAAGTACGCGAATATCTGGCGGAGATGGGCTTTACCAGCCTCAATGACATCATTGGCCGCACGGATTTAATCGAAAGAAAACCTTCGGACGGATTCGTCAAACACGACTTGCTGGATTTCAGCAAGCTGACGTATTTCCCGAAAGAAAACAGGAGCGCCTCTATCCACAGAACGACCGAACAGGCGCATCATATAGATGATGTAAAAGACCGTGATATCATCAGGCAGGCGAAAACTGCTATCGAAAAGCAGCAGGAGATATCGCTCGACTATGCGATAGCGAACACAGACCGCGCCGTCGGTGCGATGGTATCCGGTTATATAGCAAAAAAATACGGGGCTGCCGGCCTGCCCGACCACACGCTGAATGTCAAGTTCAAAGGCTCCGCCGGACAAAGTTTCGGTGCGTTCCTCATCCGTGGTGTGAACTTCCGCCTCGAAGGGGAAGCGAACGACTACCTCGGCAAAGGACTTAGCGGAGGACGTATAAGCCTGATGCCCCCTGCCCGCTCTACGTTCATCGCCGAAGATAACACGATTGCCGGTAATACATTATTATATGGTGCGACAAGCGGCGAGGTTTATATTAACGGACGCGCAGGCGAACGGTTCTGCGTGCGCAACAGCGGTGCCATCGCCGTCGTTGAAGGAACAGGCGACCACTGTTGCGAATATATGACCGGAGGACGCGTCATCGTACTGGGAGAAACGGGACGTAACTTTGCAGCAGGGATGAGCGGTGGCGTAGCTTACGTATGGAACAGAAAAGGGAACTTCGACTTTTACTGTAACATGGAAATGGTTGAATTGTCGTTGATAGAAGACAGCGCTACCCGCAAAGAACTGCACGAACTGATCCGCAAACATCATCATTATACAGGTAGCCGCCTCGCCGGTGAACTGCTGCAAGAATGGGATAAATATGCAGAAGAATTTATTGAAGTCATCCCGATAGAATATAAAAAGGTCTTGCAGGAAGAACAGGTGAAAAAACTCCAGCGCAAGATTGAAGAAGTCCAGCGTGACTATTAACTTATTAATAAAAACAACAACAGATATATGGGAAATCCAAAAGCATTTTTAACCATACCCCGGCAGGAAGCCGGATACAGGCCTGTTCACGAGCGGCTAAACGACTTTAGCGAGGTCGAGCAAATACTGAACACGAGCGAACGGCGCAAACAGGCGTCGCGCTGTATGGATTGCGGCGTGCCGTTTTGTCACTGGGCATGCCCGATAGGGAACAAACAGCCGGAATGGCAGGATTTATTGTATAACGGTCGCTGGAAAGAGGCTTACCGGATACTTGAACAGACATGCGATTTCCCGGAGTTTACCGGTCGTGTATGCCCGGCTCTGTGCGAGAAGAGTTGCGTGCTTAACCTAAGCGCCCACGAGCCTGTTACGATCCGCGAAAACGAAGTCGCCATCATAGAAGCTGCGTTCAGAGAAGGTTATCTGAAACCTGCCAGACCGCTACGCAACGGACTGAAAGTGGCCGTTGTCGGAAGCGGACCTTCCGGCCTCACCGTAGCCAATCAACTAAACCGCAGAGGCTATGAAGTGACGGTATTCGAGAAAGATGAATTTCCGGGAGGGCTGTTGCGCTTCGGCATCCCGAATTTCAAATTGAACAAGTGTATTGTCAATCGACGCATTGAACTGATGAAGAAAGAAGGTGTGAAGTTCAGGACAAACACGTATGTCGGCAAAGATATTAAAGCGAAAACGTTGACCGGTGATTTTGATGCCGTATGTATAGCCATCGGAAGCGAAGTCCCCCGTGACTTGCCGATTCCCGGACGCGACCTCAAGGGCGTTCATTTCGCCATGGAATATTTAGGTCAGCAAAACCGTATCCTTGAAGGTATTAAAATACCCGAAAAAGACCTCGTCTCTGCTAAGGGCAAGAAGGTGTTGGTGATAGGCGGCGGAGATACGGGAAGCGATTGTGTGGGTACCGCTAACCGCCAGAAAGCCAAAAGCGTCACCCAGATAGAGATACTGCCGCAGCCGCCTGCCGACTTTAACCCTGCAACGCCATGGCCTGCGTGGCCGCAAATTCTAAAAACGAGCAGTAGCCACGAAGAAGGTTGCACGCGTCGCTGGAACCTCGCTACCAACCTGTTCGGCGGTGACAGCAAAGGCAATTTGAAATCCGTTGAAGTAGAAGTAGTAGAGTGGACGCAACCAAACGACGGCAGTCGCCCGGAGATGAAACGTACCGGCAAAACGGAAAAAATAGATGCGGATCTGGTATTTCTAAGCATGGGTTTTGTAAATCCGGTACAGGACAACATCATCAAAGAGTTGTCGATAGACACCGACAGCCGTAAAAATGTATCGGTAGACAATAACCAAAGGACATCCTGCGACAACGTTTTTGCGTGCGGCGATGCCGTGTCGGGAGCAAGCCTCGTTGTTCGCGCCATGGCTTCGGGACGTAAAACGGCAGTGGCAATCGACCGGTTTCTGAACGGTTTCTGAACGGCTGAAAGAGAACATCTACAAACGACATAAAACGAATAAAAATAACTTTTAAACTTAAAGCAAATGTGTGGAATAACAGCAATTTTTAATATCCGCAAAGATGAAAACAAAGATGCGTTGCGTACGCAGGCTTTGCAAATGAGCAAACGAATACGTCACCGCGGCCCCGACTGGAGTGGCATCTATACAGGCGAAACGGCAATACTCGCACACGAACGCCTGTCGATCGTCGATCCGGCATCGGGAAAACAGCCGCTGATAAGCGCTGATGGGAACATCATACTGTGTGTCAACGGCGAGATCTATAACCATAGGGATATACGTGCACGCATGAAAGATACCTACGATTTTAAAACAGGCTCCGACTGCGAAGTGATACTCGCACTCTATCAGGAAAAAGGCATTGATTTCATGGAAGATATCAGCGGGATATTCGCCTTTGCCTTATATGACAAGACAAAAGACGCATTTCTGATAGCCCGCGACCCGATAGGCGTTATTCCGCTCTATGTCGGCAATGATGATAATGGGCATATCCTCGTTTCGTCGGAGATGAAAGGCTTGGAGAAGTATGCTACGACATACGACCAGTTTAAACCGGGATATTTATGGTACAGCAAAGATGATGAGCCGGTGAAATGGTATAACCGCGACTGGGAGTATTTTGAGAATATAAAAAATAATCCTTCCGACAAAAACGAATTGCGTGAAGCGCTGGAAGATGCCGTGTCGCGCCAGTTGATGAGCGATGTTCCTTACGGCGTATTATTATCGGGCGGACTGGATTCGTCCGTCATATCGGCAATAGCGAAACGTTATGCCTCCAAGCGTATTGAAAACAACGGCAAAACGGATGCCTGGTGGCCGCAATTACATTCGTTTGCCATCGGACTTGAAGGGGCGCCGGATCTCGTTGCGGCGCAAAAAGTGGCCGACCATATCGGTACCGTCCACCATGAAATACATTATACCATACAGGAAGGATTAGATGCGATCCGCGACGTCATTTATCATATCGAGACTTATGACGTCACAACCGTACGTGCATCTACGCCCATGTATTTGATTGCACGCGTCATAAAAAGTATGGGTATAAAAATGGTGCTAAGCGGCGAAGGCGCCGACGAGGTGTTCGGCGGGTATCTGTATTTCCACAAAGCGCCGGACGCGAAAGCGTTTCATGAAGAGACATTGCGTAAGATAAGCAAATTGTACCTGTATGACTGCCTGCGCGCGAACAAAAGTCTGGCGGCATGGGGCGTCGAAGGACGCGTACCGTTCCTCGACAAAGAGTTCTTAGATGTCGCTATGCGCCTGAATCCGGAAGCAAAAATGGCACCAGGGAAGGTTATTGAAAAGAAGATTGTCCGCGAAGCGTTCGAAGATTTCCTGCCGGAAAGCGTATTATGGCGCCAGAAAGAACAATTTTCGGACGGTGTAGGGTATAACTGGATCGATACCTTGAAAAGAATCGCAGCGGAAAAGGTTTCGGATGAAGATATGGCAAATGCGTCCGAAAGGTTCCCTGTTAATCCGCCGCTTAACAAAGAGGAATATCATTATCGCACGATTTTCGAAGAGTTTTTTCCAAGCGACAGCGCCGCGCGTTCCGTACCGAGCGTTCCAAGCGTAGCCTGTTCGACCGCCGAGGCCCTAGCCTGGGATAAGACATTCCAAAATATGAACGAGCCAAGCGGTCGCGCCGTCAAAGATGTTCATGTAGACGGCTATTGATCGCTCCTTTTCTTTCACGTCCTTCGCGACAATACTGTTACTCCCGTAACCGTATTGTTACGAGGGATTTGCTTTCATCTTTCATTCGCACTTCGCCCGCCGACGCAATAATATATGAAACCAAGTTCGTGCAGTTCTTTTGCATCGTATATATTCCGACCGTCGATAATCAGGGGGACGCGCATTTTTTCTTTTATCGCGCTCCATGCGGGCAGGCGAAACTCTTTCCATTCGGTGACAAGCAGCAGTGCTTCGGCGTCAACGACCGTATCATAGATATCTTTTGCATATTTTATGCGGTCGCCAAGCCTGCGTTTCGCCTCCGGCATGGCGACGGGGTCGTAAACGACGACTTCACATCCTGCGTTCAGAAGCGCTTCGATGACGACTAATGCCGGAGCTTCGCGCATATCATCTGTTTCCGGTTTGAAAGCCAGTCCCCAGACGGCGATGCATTTTCCTTTCAGGTCGTCCTTATAATAGTCGCTTAATTTGCGGAATAAGATTCGTTTCTGTTCTTCATTAACATCTTCGGCGGCCTGCAAAATACGCATTGACCTGTCATTTTCGGAAGCGGTCTTTATCAATGCTTTCACATCTTTAGGGAAACATGAGCCGCCATATCCGCATCCGGCATAAAGGAAACTGCGTCCTATCCTGGTGTCCGACCCTATGCCCTTACGCACCATATTAATATCGGCGTTAACGGCTTCACATAAGTTTGCAATGTCGTTCATAAAACTGATGCGCGTGGCAAGCATTGCATTCGCCGCATATTTTGTCATTTCGGCCGAGGGGACGTCCATAAATATCACCGGGAAGTTGTTCAACAGGAACGGACGATAAAGTTTCGTCATTAATTTCTGCGCACGTTCCGTTTCGACGCCAACCACAACGCGATCGGGGTTCATAAAATCCTTTACAGCCGCCCCCTCTTTTAAAAATTCGGGATTGGAAGCAATATCAAATTCAATCGAAACGCCCCGCTTGCGTTGTTCTTCCAAAATGACCTGTCTGATTTTTTCAGCTGTTCCCACAGGCACCGTACTTTTTGTCACCACTAACACATATTTCTCCATATGTCGGCCAACCGTACGCGCCACATCCAGCACATACGTCAAGTCTGCGCTTCCATCTTCGCCCGGCGGCGTTCCTACCGCGCTAAACAACACGTCTACGCAACTGAGCACCTCCGTCAGCTCCGTCGTAAAATGCAGTCTTCCGTTCTTATGGTTTTTATGCACCAATTCCTCCAGTCCCGGTTCATAGATAGGGATAATCCCATTCTTCAGTCTCTCTATTTTCTCCTTATCTATATCCACACAATATACGTCGGTACCCATCTCGGCAAAACAAGTTCCCGTGACAAGCCCTACATAGCCGGTTCCTACAATCGCTATCTTCATATCTATTACTCATTTTTCTAATAATTTGGCAAAGGTAAAATATTTCGCTTATCTTTGCAAACATTTTTTTGCGCTTATAATAAAAAGACAACCTCATTCGTTTATAAATAAAACAATGTTTTATGCAGGATTTCATAGACAGACAATTTTTTAACCTGACAGTTTTCACGCTCGTTTTCGGCGTGATGTTTTACGATATCATCCATATACTTGGATTCAGTTATGTCGACGAAATATGTACCGTTCTCCTTTTGATGTTATTCGGATATAAAATGCTCCATACAAAAACGTGGGAGTTTAATAAGATGTTTCTTCTCGTATGCGGCATTTTTGTGTTTTATCTGATTTATTCTATCGTCATACGCGCCAATTCAACTGTCGCTATCCTGACCGATTTCGTCATACAAATAAAACCCTATCTGGCTTTTTTCTGCGTATATGCCATCCATCCGAAACTAACGGAGAACCAGCGGAAAATAATCCGGCAACTCGTCCTATTGTGCAGCCTGTATATTTTATTTACCGGCGTCGTTTATCACTTATATTATGAGGTTATCAAATATACCTTTGGACATGTATCGCGATTAGCGACCGCCTCGACCATCTTAGCGCTATTGTATCTCTATTGCAGCGATTACACAAAAACAGACAGGATGATTTTCCTGCTACTTTTATCGCTGGGTATATTATCCGAGCGTTCGAAGCATTTTGGCTTTTTCGCTATCTGCCTGCTTGTCATGCTCTATTTCAACGAATCCTTCAAGATGAAACTGAACTTGAAAAATTCGATGTTTATGATTATTGCAATAACATTCGTCCTGTTTGTCGCGCGTGAAAAGATCTATTTCTATTTCATTACCGGAGGATTCGGCGACGGACGTACTCCGAACGACCTGTTCGCGCGTATGGCGCTTTACTATTTCTCCCTGCCAATATTGACGGATTATTTTCCTTTCGGAACGGGGTTTGCGACTTATGCTACCTTCGCTTCGGGAATCTATTATTCGCCTGTCTATGCAAAATATGACCTGCAAGACATGCATGGCCTGACCAAAGATGCGCCG
>JAIRMH010000218.1 GCA_031258835.1 Tannerella sp. | reverse complement strand
CACTACTGGGATGCTATCAGCACGGAAAAAGCCGCTCTGTCCACCAGTCACGAAGAAGGAAAGGCGGAAGGACTAGCGGAAGGTGAAACTATCGGATTAGCAAAAGGGAAAGCAAAAGGAAAAGCGGAAGGAAAAGCGGAAGGCGAAGCCATCGGATTAGCAAAAGGGAAAGCGGAAGGATTAGCGGAAGGCGAAGCTATCGGATTAGCGAAAGAAAAAGCGGAAACGGCTATCCGTTGTGCTAAAAGAGGCATGTCGGTGGAAGAAATTGCCGAACTGACGTCGCTCTCCGTCGACGAAATACGCATGATTCTGAAGCAAAACAACCTTTAAATTCACGGATCAACACTCGCCGGCGCTGTCAGCGACGACGCAAAAAATCGTCCGCAAAGGAGACGCCCGTCACAAGCGAGTTACTTCAAAGACACAAACAGTGACCCCGTTAAATAAATAATTGACGCCAACAACGCACTGACGGGTATTGTCAATATCCATGCCACAAGCAGGTTTTTGGTCACGCCCCAGCGTACGGCAGAGAGGCGTTTGGTAGCTCCCACTCCGATAATTGCGCCGGTAATGGTATGCGTTGTGCTCACCGGGATTTTCAGGTATTCCGTCAGATAAAGCGTCAAGGCGCCGGCCGATTCTGCAACCATACCTTCGAGTGGCGTTACTTTCGTAATACGCGTTCCCATTGTTCGCACAATTTTCCAACCGCCCGACATGGTACCTAATGAAATCATCGTAAAACACGAAAAGGCGACCCAGTTCGGGAGGTCTTCGATAGATTCTATCCCCACACCAATCCCCAACGGATGTGCGGCAATCATCGCGGCGGCAATAATACCCATAACTTTTTGCGAATCGTTGAGGCCATGTCCGATGCTGAAAAGTGCGGATGAGACTAATTGCAGTCGTCTAAACCACGATTCGGCCTTATACGGATTGGCCTTTTTACATACATGCATAACGGCTGTTGTCAGCAACAACGCCATGATCATGCCGATGACAGGCGCCAGAAGTATAAATGCGGCAATTTTTATTATCACAACACTTCGAATCGCATTAAAACCGCTTGCCATAATAGCAGCGCCGGCAAAACCTCCGATAAGCGTATGTGATGATGAGGACGGGATACCCAACCACCAAGTTACCAGATTCCAAATAATAGCAGCTATTATTCCCGATAGAATGACAGGAAGCGTGATATACTGCTCAAATACGGTTTTCGAAACCGTATTTGCAATTCCAAATTCGCCAATGATATATTTAGCGATAAAAAATGCCGTAAAATTAAAAAAAGCTGCCCACAATACCGCTTGAAACGGCGTCAACACCTTTGTTGAGACGATTGTTGCTATGGAATTGGCAGCATCATGAAACCCGTTTATATAATCGAAAAGAAGACAAAGAACTATAATTGCAATTAATAATTCCATCGAAAAATCGTTTTAAGCATACTTTATGATAATCGTCCTTATAATTTTACCCACATGTTCCGCCATATCGGTAGTCTTCTCCATTTCGTATAAAATCTCTTTGAGTTTTAACAGTTCGATTCCGTCTTTTTCGTCCTCAAACAATTTTATGACAAAATTTTCATATACATCATCCGCCTTGTTTTCTATGTCATGTAAATCTTTGCAGTACGACTTCAGCTTGAAAGATTTTTTTTTCAAAGAATCAATTTCTTCCGTAATCTTAGCCAGGATAAGAGACGCCTCCTTTATCAATCCGGACAGTTCAACTGCATTATCGGGAATGCTTTTGGGTTTGTACATAGCGATACGTTTAGCCGAACTGTTGATTCCGTCTATCACATCATCGAGATACATCGCCAAATCATGTACATCCTCCCGGTCAAAAGGAGTAATAAAAGTTGCATTTAATTCATCAAAAATCTGATGCGAAAGTTTATCCCCCAGCCGCTCCTGTTCTTTAATCTGTTTGTAATATTCGGCCTGTTGCTCATGATTATCCGCTTTCGCACACGCAATAAGCAAATCAGACGCTACGACTAATACGGAAGAAAGCTCTTTAAACAACGGAAAAAATTTAGGCTCTTTAGGAGTAAACCGCCTAAAAAAAGAATTGTTCATAATTTATTATTCTATATTATATCCTACTTTCAAATGTAATTTCAAACTGCAAACTTATGCATAATAGCATTATAGCGCAAATTTTATTTAAACAAGTTATTAACATTATATCATCCGCCATATGGGAATAACATGCCTATTCGTTGTGTTGAAGCGGCAACAAGCGTAAAAAGACAAATGTCTGTCGTTTAATATTTACCGGCAAAAAAAAGCCCGGTTTTTTCGTCTTGAAATTACCAGGCTTTTAGACAATCTATAAAAAAGAGAGCTTTTTCCTTTAGCAGAACACTCTCCGGCGCTCTCGGATAAGTATGATTTCTTAATCTCTACTTAGAGATTTCTTATCCAGATATTACGGAAACTAACAGGCTCACTCGGATCGCCGTGGCTTTGCAGGACAATCGGGCCGGCGCCATGTTTCTCGACCTTTGGGAAACCGATATATTCGGTCGTTCCGATAATCGTGGCGTTATTTTGCACGACAACGCCATTATGTAGAATCGTCACACTCGGAGGGATGCGATACGTTCCGTCTTCTTTAAACACAGGAGCGGTATAAATGATATCATATACATTCCACTCTCCGGGCTTACGCATAACGTTTACCAAAGGGCGCGATTGCTTATAAATACTTCCGGCCTGACCGTTCGAGTAGGTCTCGTTTACATAACTGTCCAAAATCTGCACTTCGTATTTTCCCTGCAGAAAGACGCCGCTGTTCCCGCGTCCCTGGCTTCCGCCCGTTATGTTAACAGGCACACACCATTCAATATGCAACTGGAAATTTTCAAACGCCTGTTTTGTCTGAATATCACCATGCTTCTTATTTACCGTAAACGTGCCGTCGCTGTTCACAATCCATTCGGCAGCGCCTTTCGTATTCACACTCTCCCATGCAGACAAGTCTTTTCCGTCAAACAAAACGATAGCATCCGACGGCGCAGTATTCGCCTGTATATCTCCGGGAGTCACAACGGCTGGCTGCGGCAACCAAAATTCCGACATTCCCGGCCTCATCCTTTCCGGTTCGGGATAAGTCTTCTGCGCAAATGAAGACAAACTAACACTCGATACAACCAGTATCATTCCTGTTTTCAATACATTGTTTCTCATTGTAAATTGTTTTTATTAGAAAATTATTAAAATGAATTACTTAAACTTTCTCCTTAAATCTTAAATCTTAACATACATACTCTGCACTACTCTATCGCGGCATACAAAACCGCATCTATCGCCAACTTTTTATGCACTCTGAAACGGAACTTATATTCCGGAACAATTTTTTTTATATATCCGGGGATATCAATCAAATCGCGTTGCTTGTGATAGATGCTTATTCCAAGCGTCGGCCGATTGCTCCGTATCGTCTGCTCCGCACCTTTTAAAGCCTGCAATTCCGCGCCTTCGACATCCATTTTTATATATGTAACGGGAGCGCCGTCCGTAATATGATCGATAGTATCCACATCAATATAATTTTCCGCATCCTCCGAAATCATGGAAAGCATCGTACCGTTTTCCCGGAAAGGCAGTTTTCCGGTATAAGCGTATATACCTTTATTTATAATATCTATCTCTGTAAGTTTTGCCTCACTCGCATATTTCGCCAACTGTTCATAGTTTGACCGATCCGGTTCGGCAGCCCAAATATGACGGTACAAACCGCCGACAGCGTTCAGAAAACTTGCAACAGTATCGCCGGTGAACGCTCCACAATCAAAATAGGATTCATGATTTGAAAACTCAAACATCCCTTTCGGAAAATACTGCGTTTTGTCAAATACCGGAGGCAGGTATTTCATATCCTGTCGGGTTTTACTTAACAAATAAGCGACAAACGAATCTTTTGAACAGCGGTCCTGAAGATTTTCGTATAATTCTTCCAGAAATTCCCGGTTTTCCCTGACAAAAGATGGCGTAATAATCTCCATATCAAATATTTCGGAAAGATATGAAACCGACTTCACATGCCCAAACTTCGCCTTTATAGCGGGAATATTACCGTATCCTTTCACGAATCCGAGAATCATGTTGTATGCCGGGAATTTTTTATCGATTTCCTTTACTTCGAGCGTTTCCACATCTCTCAGATAAACCGTCAATTCAACCATTAACGGCGCATCAACGTCAAAAGCCACCGCCGCAACATCCACATCATGACAAGACAACTTTTTTACAATTTGATCTGAAACATCAACCGACGCCCCGTACAAAACAACCGGAAGTCCCGATGTTTTAAGAAGTGTCATTGTCTCGACATCATTTGCTTTTGCCTCCGTCTCCAGTAATTCCTTAAAATCCATTATATCTTATCTGCCTTTTTGTTCTTCAATTTCACATACAAAGTACAAAGATAATATACGGCAAGAGAAATACAAAACAAGCCGGCTTATTTTTCTCATTATCGCAACAAAAGCACGATTCTTTCAATAAAACGGCTACCTTTGCTCTGTAAAAAAACACTTTTTCATATTATACTCTTGGAAAATTCACGCTTTTCATGTAATTTTGCAACCGCAAATAAACATAAAACAAAAAAAACATCATGAACGTTAAACAAGTTTTAGAAAATCTGAAAAGAAGATTTCCGAATGAATCGGAATATCATCAAGCCGTAGAAGAAGTTCTCAGCTCTATCGAAGAAGTGTACAACTCTTATCCCGAGTTCGAAAAAAGCAATCTTATCGAACGTCTCTGTATCCCCGACCGTATATTCTCATTCCGCGTAACGTGGGTCGACGACAAGGGCAATGTACAAACCAACATGGGATACCGTGTACAGCATAACAATGCGATCGGCCCATACAAAGGAGGATTGCGTTTCCATGCTTCGGTAAACCTTTCAATTCTTAAATTTTTAGCTTTCGAGCAGACTTTCAAAAATTCATTGACAACGCTTCCTATGGGTGGCGGCAAAGGAGG
>JAIRMH010000185.1 GCA_031258835.1 Tannerella sp. | reverse complement strand
TGGCGTTCAACCGGCCGGCCGGAGATACGGTAGCCTACGTACGAAATACCGGCGAATTGAATCTGTGGAAAATCCCGTTTTTTGCAGGGGATCATCAGAATGCCGGACAGTTTGTGCTCCGGGATACTGCCGGGCATAAGAATTATTACTTAGGTTTACGGGATGTTCGTGTGATGCTTCATACAGATACGACGGATTATAAATGTATGAAATTTGTCATTGAAGATGAAATACCCTATATTCCGGATAGTTGTATCGTAGGCGGCGATTCTGTAAAAGTGCATAAGGTGAAATACCTGAACGGAGTGGATTCGGGCAGGTACCTGGGGGTGAATATTCATGGGCGTAAAGCGCTGTTGGATACGGTTTATGCGCATCTTCCGGATGGGCAATTTGTGGTGTGTAAGTATAATAAGTATACCTTGATGAGTCGTGCCGGCAATGTGACGACAGGGCGTTATGAAAATGATGCTTTCAGTGAGCAAGATTCGTTGGAAGTAGTTTATGATGACGTTTCGGGAGATACGATCCCTTATCAATATACCAATACGGTAGATACATTTGAAATTACTCCAATCACATACGGGAAGATAGACGTTGAAAAGTTGAAATCAAATCTTGGATATAAATATTTGTGGCCCGGCGAACTTCTTTCGTCATCGTATGTGTTTTCATATACCTCCGCCGATACACTGAATGGACGCGTGATCGGATATGATGCGGCGGATTCGCTTGTCATGTTGTTTACCGCAGGTGATACGGCCCGCTTTGTGGCGGAGGCTTCCGAGCCGGAGTCTATCGGAGCGCCCGCTATCGGGGAGATCCCTCAACTGAAGCGATGGGCTTACCGTCTACGTTCTACGGAAGATACCACGCTTTATTTTTCTGTCCGGGCGGATTCTTTAGCGATGGATACCCATTCGTCGTATTTCTTCCTGAAAGAAGATACGATACCTGAAAGAGGATATTATTTTATAGAAAAAAATACATCGTATCCCGTCCGGAAATTATTGGCGGATTCTACCCGGCATTTTAACCTGGCACGGATCGATTCTACGGATACTCATCTGTTCATTCTGACCCGGAAGGACCGGTATATTGCAGAGGAGGATCCCTATCAATACCTGACGGAGCTAAGAGGATTGTATGAATTGTCGACGGATGTTGCCGGGGTTAGCGGGTTCCTGACAAAGAACTATTATCATTATGCGGTATTCGGTAAAGAAGGAGAATCAATGCTTCGCGCCGGTTCTTATACTCCTGCGGATTTTCATTTGTGGATTGATACGGCGCGTGGGCGTGGGTATAATGAGAATAAGCCGTCATTCTATCTGATCAAAGATGTGGATACGTTGCAATCTTCGGGTTATTTTCTTCATGTCATGGATTCTGTGTCATCACCTTCCCGTGATGAGTATACCGTAGAAATAGACGGTCATAAATATAACCGGGTGAATTTTGTGAAGGCGAAACGCCATTCGGCAAATGAACTATTGCTTGAATCTCCCGCTCCGCAGGTAAGGGACAGCGTTGGTTTCGAGGGTAAAAATGAAAAGGCGATCAATGAGTACCGGTTCTATTTGCAGGTAGTAGATAAAGACGCCGCCCCCAATGTCTATTATATTGTTACGGAACAGGGATATGGAGGAAAGCAGGGGATACGAGGCTATTTGTCTTATAAGAATAATTATCGGGATAGCCTTTATGTGGGACCGCGTATTGATCCGTCGGAAGAAGGAAGTGAAAGCCGGATGATCTCCATAACGATCTCCAAGGCTAATATGGTTTCGAACGAGGTGATCCCTCCTCCGGTTATTGAAGAAGTAAGTAAAAAGATGGCGATAATCGGTGGTAGCGGTCAGATCACGTTCCTTCATGCGGAGGGTGAACGCGTTATGATCTATAATGTGGTCGGACAGCAGATGGCTGACCGGGTACTCACATCCGATAACGAGACGATATCCGCCTCCCGTGGGATCCTGATTGTAAAAGTCAGCGGAAAGATGACGCGGAAAGTCGTAGTCCGTTAACGGCCGGCTGAACCAAAGTAACGACCCGGACATTTTATTCGGTTTATAACGGAACGGATTTCTATGGAAGTCATAAATTATTGAAACAATTAAGCCCGGAAACGGAGATGAGGGTAATATAAAAAGTTTGGTTATGGATACAAATATATTATTCCAACATGGTGCAACTTGGTTGCGTGCTGACTTTCATTTGCATACAAAAGCTGACAAAGAGGCGTTTAATATCAGGCGAAACATTTATAAAATATGGGAAAACGCAAATATATGAATACAGTTGACATATTAGATATAGTTAGCACCGGAGAAACCAGTAAAGTGCAATTCAAAGAGGAACTTCCTAATAAAGACAGTGTAGCTCAGGAAATAGTAGCGATGTCGAATTCGTTGGGAGGAGTTATATTGATAGGAGTAAGAGATGTTACCGGCGAATTAATCGGCTTGTCTGCCGAACAAATAGAGAAATATGATAGAATAATTTCTCAAATTGCAGACAATGTCAAACCTGTTGTGTATATAACTACAGAAGTCATAAAGGTTAATGTAGATGGAGCAATTAAAAATATCTTGGTTGTACATATCCAAGAAGGTATTAACAAGCCCTATAAAACAACAAAGGGAGAAATCTTCATAAAACAAGGTTCAAATAAGCGATTGTTGACAGATAACGCTGAAATAATGCGATTGTTTCAGAATAGCGGAAATTTATTGGCAGACGAAATGGAGGTTTATGGAACAAGTATTGATGACATAAACAAAGAAGCCTTTGCTATGTATTTCAAAAAGGAATTTGGACAGAGCTATGAAGAAAAAGGACTTACATTTGAAGAAGCCTTAAAAGCTAAAAGAGTATTAAGAAACGGTCGGTTATCTTTAGCCGGGCTTTTGTTTTTTGGGAAAGACCCACAAAGCATTAAACCTGCTTTTACAGTTAAAGCAATTTCTTTCATTGGAAATGATATTTCAGGAACACAATACAGAAGCAAGCCGGCTGATTTTAGAGGTACTATTCCTCAATTGTTTGCTGAGGCCATGAGCTTTTTTAAAACGAATTTAAAATACCTGCAAGCGGGACAAGAATTTAACTCTACCGGTATTCTTGAAATATCAGAAATAGCTTTAATTGAGTTAGTCCAGAATTCACTTGTGCATAGAGATTATTTCAAAAACGCCCCTGTTCGCATTCTAATTTTTGACAACAGAATTGAAATAATAAGTCCGGGGAAGTTGCCGAACAGTTTAACCGTAGAAGATATTAAATATGGAAATCCTGTTATTAGAAACAATCAATTAGTTGCATTTTGCTTGCATACCATGCCTTTTAGCGGCTTAGGTTCAGGCATTAAACGAGCAATAGTTGAGCAACCCAATATAGAATTGATCAATGATATAAATGGGGAGCGATTTATTGTTATAATTCCTCGGGTTCAACAAGATTGATAGTGTGAAGTCAGTCCGGTAGAATAATATCACAAAATTATACCGTGCGCAGTATAACTACAACTGAAAACATGAAATATACTTTTTTGTTGTGCTGTACTATGGGGAAATACTTCCGTTTCTCCTACTTTATTTACGACGTTTTCAGGATTGAATCAGGGATGCGGAGAGATTGCCAGTCTGCGTTCGAGCCTGGCCCTGAATTCGTAGTTTTTGAGGCCCCAATCAGGCGCGATGAGTAGCTCTTTGGGCGATTGGGATACGAACCGGTCGATGTGGATATCGTTGCGCAGATGTTCGATAAATTCGATGACCAGGTCGATGTATTCGTC
>JAIRMH010000184.1 GCA_031258835.1 Tannerella sp. | reverse complement strand
GTGCCGATAGGTTATCCGACAAGTCCCGAAATTGTTTACGGATTCGGAATATCCACAGGATATAAAAACCTTGATTTTTCGTGTTTCTTTCAGGGACTTGCCCGCGAATCGTTCTGGATAGACGTATCCGCTACGGCTCCTTTTATCGATCAGCAACGCGCTTTGTTGAAAGTTTATGCCGACGACCACTGGTCGGAAGATAACCGTAATCTGGAGGCTATGTTTCCGCGTCTGTCCGAAACACATATTTCCAATAACGAACAGCGTTCGACCTGGTTTATGCAAAACGGAGCATTTCTGCGTTTTAAATCGCTGGAACTCGGATACACGCTGCCGAAAAAATTCACGCAAAGGGTATATATCGAAGGGCTTCGGCTCTATTTAAGCGGAACAAATCTGCTTACATTCAGCAAATTTAAACTCTGGGATCCCGAAATGGCGGGAAACGGACTTGGTTATCCTATCCAAAGAGTATATAACATTGGTGTTCAATTATCATTTTAAAACAATATTTTTATGAAAACATATAAGAAATATTTTATTATATCGGCAATATGCCTGATATCTTGTGTTTCATGCGATTATCTTGATGTAGTTCCCGATAATGTTGCTACAATTGATTATGCGTTTCGTAATCGTGCGGTTTGCGAAAAGTATCTGTTTACCTGCTACTCTTACCTTCCGCAACATGGAGATGTCGCCAATGATCCGGCAATGAGCGGCGGCGACGAAACGTGGAAAACCTTGCGGAATAATTTCGCCGTACAGGAGATCGCGTATGGAAAACAGTCGCTGACCAATCCGATTCTGAACTTTTGGAACGGAGAAAACGGAGGCAAAAATCTTTGGCAGGGTATCAGAGATTGCAATATTTTTCTCGAAAACGTGGATAAGGTACATGATTTGCCCGACTACGAAAAAACGAGATGGGTAGCGGAAGTCAAATTCCTTAAGGCTTATTATCATTTTTATCTTTTCAGGATGTATGGTCCTATTCCGATTGTGGACGTGAATACGCCTATAGGCGCAAGTCCCGACGAAGTAACGCCTTATCGCGATCCGGTGGACGCTGTGGTCAAGTATATTGCCGACCTGTTGGACGAGGCGGCGGAAGCCCTTCCTCTTGAACGGGAAATCATCGAAGGTATCGAAGCCGGAAGAATAAACAACCTCATAGCAAAGTCGATGCGTGCAAAAGTGTTGGTATATGCGGCGAGCAAACTGTTTAACGGTAATACCGATTATGCCAAAATGATTAATGGACGCGGAGTGCAACTGTTTCCACAGGAATATGACCCCGAAAAGTGGAAACTTGCCGCCGACGCCTGTCTGGAAGCAATTGAAATGTGTCATGCTCAAAACAAAAGGCTGTATGATCTTGTCGATCCTCAATTAGGTCTGGTAAACGACACTTTCAAAATACAAACCACTTACCGGGAGGCTATCTGCGACCGTTGGAACTGCGAACTTATCTGGGGCAGCGTTAATTACGATTGTAAGGCTCTTTCGTACCGGGCACAGGCAAAAATTATGCAATTGGTTGCTGAAAACTCTCTTGTTTATTCCGAATGGTCTCCCACTATGAAATTAGTCGAAAAATACTATTCTAATCATGGCGTTCCTATCGACGAAGATAAAGAATGGATATCTGAGGGATGGTATGCGAACCGGTATAAAGTACGTCCCGAGCCTTCGTCGGGAGCCGAAAAATACATAGTGAAGGAAGGACAAAAAACTGCGTATATGCATTATAACCGAGAGGTGCGTTTTTATGCAAGCATAGGCTTCGACCGGGGTATTTATTTTGGTAACAGCTACACCCAATTTCCTGAGAATGTGAAACATCTTGAAACCCGCGCTGGCGAATATAACGGAACGTATAACGTCCTTGCCGGACATCATCCGACTACAGGATATAATTCAAAAAAAGTGCACAGTTACAAAAACGCCGTAGTGTATCAGAGTAACAACAGTACTACTGAGTTTTATCCGTTTCCGATTATACGTTTGGCGGATTTGTATCTTTTGTATGCGGAAGCGCTGAACGAATACAGCGGACCAAGCGATGAAATATTCAAATATATCGATGCTGTGCGTGCGCGTGTTCAACTCGAAGGCGTCAGAGAATCGTGGGCGAAATATTCCAACAATCCTCAGAAACCCAACGACAAGGATAACCTGCGTGACATCATTCATCAGGAGCGTACGATAGAACTTGCAATGGAAGGAGAACGTTTCTGGGATATCCTCCGCTGGAAAAAGATTAGCGAACTCAACGAAGATCCAATGGGATGGAATATGTTAGGCGAAACGGAAGAAGATTTCTACAAAGTCGTTCCCGTTGCGCAAAAGTCTATTGATGAATTTACGGTCAAGAATTATTTCTGGCCCATCAAAGAAAGTGAATTGGTGAGAAACAAGAAACTTTTACAAAATTATGGTTGGTAGAATTTTAAATATTTACATAATGAAAAGAAATATATTTATAATATTATTATCGGTCGCATTTTTCGGTTGTCTGGAAGAAAAACGTCCCGAAATAAGTATGGACAATATTCCTCCCGCTCCGGTAACGGATGTACAGGTAAGGAATATATCGGGAGGGGCTATCTTGAAATATCAGTTACCCGACGATGAAGATTTGCTTTATGTTAAAGCGCTGTATTCCTTAAAGGAAGGTCATAATGCCGAAGTCAGAGCCTCGCTCTATTGCGATACTCTCACAATCAAAGGTTTTGGAGACGAACAGGAACGCGAGGTTCAGCTTGTGGCTGTCGATCGCAGTCAAAACGAATCGGAACCGGTAAAGGTAATCGTCAAGCCTCTGGAACCTTCGGTGCTTGCTGTCAGAAAAACTCTGAAAATATATCCCGAGTTTGGCGGAGTACGTCTCTACTGGCAAAATCTCGACCGTACGGAAATAGCTGTTGTTTTAGAAAAAAAGGATCACAATGGAGAATTTGTTCAGATAGACGCTTTTTACAGTTCTGTTGTAAATGGCGATGTCGCTTCCCGTGGGATGGATACGATTCCGAGCGATTTCAGGGCTTATGTGCAGGACCGCTGGGAAAATCAAAGCGCTCCCTTAGACACTACTCTGACTCCAATATTTGAAACGAAATTTGACAGAACGAAGTTTAAAGCGTTGCGTATGCCGGATGACCAGCCCGACGCATGGGGATGGGTTATGCCCAATATGTTTGATGGAAATACGAGTACGGGATTTCATACGGAGGGCAGCTCAATGCCCCAGTGGTGTACTTTCGATATGGGCATAAAAGGTAAAATCAGTCGCATCAAAATATGGCAACGGAGTGGCAGTTTTGCCTACAATCATGGTAATCTGAAACGTTTTGAATTGTGGGGAACAAACGACGCCGCCAATCTTGGAGACTGGAATGCATATACCAGATTGATAGAATGTGTGAATATCAAACCTTCCGGATTACCGTTGGGACAAGTTAGCTCCGAAGATGAGGCGCGCATTGCTGAAGGCGATGAATATGCCTGTCCACCTGATGCGCCTGCGGTTCGATATCTGCGTGTGAAAGCGCTGGAATCCTGGGCGGGAGGTTTCGCGTTTTACATAATGGAAATCGAAGTTTATGGCAGTGAAGAAAAATAACATTTTAATACAAAAGAAATATGAAATTTTTATATAAAACATGTATTATTGCGGTTTGTATCGTTTTCTGTCTTGCATCCTGCGACACTATGAACGATATGCATATCGAATATTTGGAAAGAGGAGAAAAAATATATGCGGCAAAAGTCGATAGCATTTCTGCTCATGTAGGATATAACCGTATTGTAATGGAGGTATTTATCTATACTCAACGAATAGACCGCATACGGTTTTATTGGAATACAAGGAGCGATTCGACTGATTTCAATATCGGTAACAAAGCCGGCAGTTTTAAATTTACGATAGAAAATTTGCCGGAAAGGGAATATCTGTTCGAGGTTGTCAGTTTCGATAAATTCGGGAATAAATCTTTACCGTTTGAGGTATCGGGCGAATCCTACGGGGATAATTACCGGAGCAGACTTGCTAACAGGGGCATTAAAAGCGCCTCGACAACAGGTTCGATTACCGAAATTCAATGGTCAGACGTAACCAATGATTATGTTTATTCGGAAGTCCGCTATACCGACGTAAACAACGAGATGCGGATTGTTCGAGTATTACCTGACGAGTCGTCAACGTCTGTTTCCGATGCGAAAGCAGGTTCGACTTACGAACACCGTTCGCTGTATGCGCCTACTAATTCGATAGATACGTTCTATATGGATTGGGTACGGTTTTCACCCGTGATTAGATTCGACAAAACAG
>JAIRMH010000165.1 GCA_031258835.1 Tannerella sp. | reverse complement strand
TTGAACGGGAATATGATTTATGAGAAATATAAATTACCGGATTATCTGCTGGAAAATAATTTACAGTACATGAGGAGAAAAAATGCGAACGTATTCGCTTTGAAATCATACGTCCGTTATTCATCATCGCCGCAGCGCATGGACATTTATACCGACGCGGCATCGCCATACATGAGCCAGCAAGCCTACTTATCCGGTTTTTATACAAAAAATGAAAGTTCAATCTCCCGGCACACGCATACCGTATCGTTAGGATTGTTAGCCGCGGCAGAGGCTTCCTTTGAAAATCTGAATACCGAATTAATATCGAAAACATATACCGACAGTCTTAAAAATGACCTCTTCTTCGATTATGCAAAAGCGGAATTAACACCTTCATTCCGCTATCACAGGGGGAAATATGATCTGAATCTGAAATCTCCCTCCGTATATCAGTGTTTTTTTATGAAAGACGATGTATACAATGACAAAAAAAACATGCCTGTTTTTTTTTGTTAATCCGTCCATATCGCTTAATTACAAATTTAACCCGTTATTGAATATGACCGCAAATATCAATTACAGTACCTCTTATGGAACCGGAATCTTTGATTATACAACGTCTTATATCGCCATGAATTACAGAAGTTTAAAAAACAGGTCATATTCCGGTATCATGAGAAAAATGCAAACCGGTAATTCTTCAATAACCGTCCATTATAAAAACATGTTGAAGTTCTTCAGCGCCTATCTGTCTGCGTCCTATTCCTCCTCACAATCCAATGTTATCAATGATATTAAATTTAATGACGGAGGGAATCTTTCCGTTTCCGCAAATAAAAATATAAAAACACAGAATGACGGTTGGATTTACCGGATACATGGCGACCGATATATTCCTCTTTTAAAAGGAAAGATCGCGTTTTCGGCTTCTTATTCCATGTCCTCATCAAAAAAAATGCAACAGTCGGTTCTCATTCCCCTCAAAAACAACCGGCTTTCCCTGACACCCGAATGTAGTTTTAAAATAAATGGAATGTTTGAAGTCGGATATAAATATATTTATTCCGGCAGTTATCAGAAGATAGAAACATTATCCCCCGATTCAAAGTATTCATCCTATCACGTCATGTCGCACGATTTATCCGTATATTACTTTATCCGGAACAAATTGTCGGCAAACATATCCGCAGAGTACCTGCGTAATCCTCTTAATGAAGATACGTACAAAAAACTGCTATTTGTGGATATAGGATTGAAATATAAACCCCGGAATACCGCCGAATTTACCCTGTCCTGGAATAACCTGTTTAACCACAAGAAATACGTATATACGTCGCAATATTTAGATACGTACGTCTATTCATACGATTTGAGGCCTGCCGATATCATGGCGAAAATTATTTTCAATTATTGATATCCGATAATAGCATGGTAATATATGTACTTATTGCAAACTTAAATCCCAATCTTTCCATACGACTTCGTATCCCTGTTTTTTTACGGCGTCTAAAACTTCGTCGGGATTACGATCGTCGTTCACGGCAAATTGTTCGAGTTCTTTTTTGTAGACGGCATATCCTCCCGGATCGGTTTTCGAGCCGGCGCTCAACGACGTGATGCCTAACGTCGCCATGCGATCTCTGAACCGGCTGTCTTCGCGCGTCGACATGGCAAGTTCTACGTCATGGTCGAAAATACGAAAAGCAAAGACAAGCTGCGCCAGTTGTCTGTCCGACATCGTTACATTGGGCTGGAACGCTTCACCTTCGTGAGGACGCATACGCGGAAATGATATCGAATATTTGGTCTGCCAATACGTTTTTTGCAGATAACGCAGGTGGAAAGCCATCATTGCGACATCCGTACGCCAGTCTTCAAGTCCGATCAGCACGCCAAGGCCAATCTTTCGAACTCCGGCCCGTCCCATCCGGTCAAAGCCGTCTATACGCCAGTCGAATTTTGATTTCATTCCTTTCGGGTGATAGGTCTTATACCGCTCCTTATTGTATGTTTCCTGATAGCAATAAACAGCGTTCATCCCGGCTTCCGTCAGCCGGCGATACTCGTCTTCTTTCAACGGTTGCACTTCGACGGAAATAGACGAGAAATACGGTTTTACCAGCCGGATGGCATTTTCTATATAACCCGCGCCTGCATCGCGCGGATTCTCAGCAGTAACCAACAGGATATGACGGAAATCGCCCAGTTTCCTGATCGCCTCCACTTCCCGCAGAATCTGATCGTCCGTGAGAATAATGCGCCGGATGTCGTTTTTATGGTTAAAGCCGCAATAGATACAATGGTTTATACACGAATTAGTCAGGTATAAAGGCACATAAAACTGTATTGTTTTCCCGAAACGCTGTCGGGTATACCGGCGACTCAGAGCAGCCATTTGTTCCATATAAGGCTCTGCCGCGGGAGATATAAGCGCCATAAAATCATCGACAGCCAACAACCGGCTTTTACTCAAAGCCATCTCCACATCTTTTGAAGTTTTGGACAATATCCTGTCGTTGACATCGTCCCAACGGTAATTATCTATTAATTCACGAAAATACATCTTATCTTTCCCCTATAAATTTTGTTGGATATTTTTATTCGTCTGTGTGTGATTCAAAAATTTCACGTACACATTTATTTTATACAATTGTTCATTTCTTTCGTCAGTTTCATCGCGCAAAAATGAGGGCCGCACATCGTACAATGTCCGCTGTCATCATCTAACCTGCCGGCTTTGTAATATTCAAGGGCTTTTTCAGGATCAAGCGCGAGGTTAAACTGATCTTTCCACCGAAAATCAAAGCGTGCTTTACTCAACGCCTTATCCCGCGCCTGTGCTCCGGGATGGCCTTTTGCTATATCGGCGGCATGAGCGGCTATTTTATAAGCGACTACGCCGGCCCTGACATCTTCCTTATCGGGAAGAGAGAGATGCTCCTTCGGGGTGACATAACAAATCATCGCCGTCCCGTACCATGCGATCTGTGCAGCGCCGATGGCCGATGTTATATGGTCGTATCCGGGAGCTATATCCGTCGTCAGTGGACCTAACGTATAAAAAGGCGCTCCATGGCAGGTCTTTAACTGTTCCTCCATATTAACGGCAATCTTATGCATCGGGACATGTCCCGGCCCTTCGATTAAAACCTGGACATGATGTTTCCATGCTATCCGGGTAAGATCGCCTAATACGGAAAGTTCGGCAAACTGTCCAGCGTCATTGGCGTCGTCAATACAACCCGGACGCAGACCGTCGCCCAGAGAAACCGCCACATCATATTGCTTTAATATCTCACATATATCCTCAAAATGCGTATAAAACAGATTTTCCTTCCGATGTTTCGTCATCCAGTTTGCAATGATAGAACCACCGCGTGAAACGATACCGGTCGTTCGGTACTTCAACAGCGGCAAATGCGCGCGGAGCAATCCCGCATGAATCGTAAAATAATCGACGCCCTGCTCGCATTGCTCTATCAATGTATCGCGGTATATTTCCCAATTCAGGTCTTCGATATTCCCGTTTAACTTCTCAAGCGTCTGATAGAGAGGGACGGTACCGACAGGCACCGGCGTATTACGGATAATCCATTCGCGCGTTTCATGAATATGCTCTCCCGTAGACAAATCCATAAGCGTGTCGCCACCCCATTTACAACTCCATATCGCCTTCTCCACTTCTTCGTCAATACCTGACATAAGGGAGGAGTTTCCGATGTTTGTATTTATCTTCACCAGAAAGTTTGTACCGATAATCATCGGTTCCGCTTCGGGGTGATTTATGTTTGCCGGTATGATGGCTCGTCCGGCAGCCAGTTCGCTACGTACAAATTCAGGCGTTAACATTGTTTTTAGCCCCTGTTCTTCATTCCGCAGGTTTTCACGGATCGCCACATATTCCATTTCGGGAGTAATAATTCCCTGCCGGGCATAATACATTTGGCTTACCGGCTGTCCGTTTTTTGCCCGTCGAGGCTTATGAACTATCGGAAAACGGATATCGGCGGCGCTTTTATCCGCCAACCGTATTTTGCCGAACGAGGACGAGAAGTCTTGCAGACATTCCGTATCCCTACGTTCTTCAATCCATTTTTGCCGCAAACGGGGTAACCCTTTTGTGATATCAATCGTTATATCTTTGTCCGAATACGGACCGCTCGTATCATAAATTGTCACCGGCGGATTTTCTTCCGACACGTTTTTCCCATTCACTATATTCACGGTAGCCGTCAGTGAGACCTGCCGCATACCTACTTCGATATCATGAATTTTACCTTTCACATAAATCTTATGAGATGAAGG
Organism: Tannerella sp.; assembly: GCA_031258835.1. Classification (GTDB taxonomy): domain Bacteria; phylum Bacteroidota; class Bacteroidia; order Bacteroidales; family Tannerellaceae; genus Tannerella. The sequence continues at coordinate 4,075 of JAIRMH010000165.1, read as the reverse complement.
ATAATTTATTCGCTGTTCTTTTTTCATCATCTAATTAATCATGTATAAACTTTCTTCTATAAATTTCGCCGGACATTTTTATTCGTCTGCATGTAATTCAAAAATTTCATGTACATTTGACTTCTATTCATCATTTAAGAAGGATGTCAACGGGCTACTTGCTACGGCAAAGGTCGTCCGTCCTGCCGGCCCTGCCTCAAACGCTATTCGTCCACATTCGACAGCCATCCTGAACGCATCCGCCATTGCAACAGGATCGCCCGCTACGGCAATAGCGGTATTAACAAGCACGGCGTCCGCACCCAGCTCCATGGCATCGGCGGCATGAGACGGAACGCCAAGGCCGGCATCGACAACTACCGGGACATTGCTCTGCTCAATAATTATCTCTAGCAAATCGCGCGTACACAACCCTTTGTTCGTCCCGATAGGAGCGGCAAGCGGCATCACCGTCGCGGCGCCCGCCTCCTCGAGTAATTTACAAAGAACAGGATCCGCCTGAATATAAGGGAGCACCACAAATCCAAGTCCGGAAAGCACCTCGGTAGCCTTCAACGTTTCAACAGGGTCGGGCAACAAATATTTAGGATCGGGATGAATCTCAAGTTTCAACCAATCTGTTTCAAACGCCTCGCGCGCCAGCTTTGCCGCAAAAACAGCCTCTTTCGCATTGCGGACGCCCGAGGTATTAGGCAACAACCGGATCCCCGGCTTTTTTATATGCGCTAACATATCATCTTCTTTATTATTCATATCAAGCCTTCTCATCGCTACCGTCACCATCTCTGTCTGCGATGCTTCAATCGCCCTGCTCATAACACTGTTCGAACTGAATTTTCCTGTTCCCAGAAAAAGACGCGAACGAAATTCCTCTCCGGCTATTACTAATTTTTTCATACAACTTATTTTTAACTTCTTCGTTTTTATTTCTTCGTTTACATTACCTTTCTAAATTACTCCTCATTTTAAACTCTCTCCATTTTCTGATTTATTCCCAAATTAACCGTTAATTCCATGATTTTCCGCGTTTCTTCCACGGGATTTTCCGCGCTTAGGATGGCAGAGGAAAGAGCGATACCGGACACTCCCGTTTGCATGATGCCGGGTATATCGGCAATCGTGATTCCTCCGATCGCCAGTATCGGTAAAAATATACCATTTTCCCTGCAACGATTTACGATGACGCGGTATCCTTCCAATCCCAAAACAGGACTAAGATTTTTCTTCGTCGTCGTAAAACGAAATGGCCCCAAACCGATATAATCTACTTGTTGTTGATGTAACATACATATATCTTCAAAAGTATTTGCCGTACCTCCTATGATATACCGATCTCCCAGAACCATACGCGCTTCGGACGGCGCCATATCCGATTTCCCGAGATGTACGCCTGCAGCATTGATGTTGCGGCATATTTCGACATAATCATCTATATACAATGCCGCTTTATGCTTGTCACAAAGAACTTTCGCACAGTGTGCGACTTCTTCTACTTCTCCGAGCGGAGCATCCTTCATACGAAACTGTATTTGTCGACACCCCCCTTCAAGAGCAATTTCAACAGACCGGAGATAATCATATCTATCCGTCCGATGAGTTATAAATAACAATCCATCCATTTCCGACTCCCCTTAAACCATCCAATTTATTATTTGCTTAATCTTCCTCACATCTCTTTCTCAACTCGTGGAAACGTTCAAGTAATCCATCTATGTCTCCGCCTGCAACCGACTCCGTCCATAATGATCCTAACACGGCAACACCTCCGAAGCCATAACGACGAACCTCGGATATCCGTTCCACATTCATACCTCCCAAGGCTATTACACGATCGTTTATGATACCCACGGCTTTTGCGTCGTTCAGCTGTTCAGGCGTATATCCCTGTTTGTAACCGGCTTTAGATATACTGTCAAAAATAGGACTCAGAAACATATAATCAAACTTTGCTTGAGCATCCGTAATCTCATCAAAAGAATGACATGAGCCGCTTATTGATAAACGACGCTCGCCGCCGGTATCCGGATTTTCCGGATTACATTCGCTATAAATGTTAGCATTACCGGGATGATACTCGCCGCAAAAACTGAACTTACAGAGATTATGTCTACTATAAAATTTGCGGCTCCATGGATAATTCCGCCGATTTAAATGTATCCCTTTCAATCCGAACAGACTTGTCAACTCATAATAATCATGAACGACAATCCGCGAATGAAAAGCGATATCAATCTGTTCTATAAAACGTTTCGTCTCAGCGGACGACGCATGAGGTTTACGAACATGCAAGATCTCCATTCCGTTTTCAAAGAGCTTATGAATCGCTTCCGGCTCTCTGTCGAAAAAACCTTCGGTTGTAATAACGATCAGTTTCATTTATAAACCATCTTTTCTCGTCACATTCACGATAAATAGCCTTGCCTCAACCACCCGAAACAGCATGTATCATCATCAATTCCATGTTGTCTTCCAGCACGGTTTCATGCCACCGGTCTTTGGGGACAACTTCATAATCAATCGCGACGGCAATGCCTTGAAGCGGTATGTCCAAGCGCTCCATAAAACTGCCTAATGTCGTTACGTCAGTCAATTCGTACACTTTATCATTAAGTTTTATTTTCATACCATTCACTCCCAAAATTTAAAAAAGTGATGAACAGGGCCATGGCCTTTGCCGATTTCGTATTCCGCACCGACGGCAATAGCCGATTCCATATATTCCTTCGCGCGACAAACCGCCTCGTTAAGCGACATGTTATGCGCTAAGAATGCAGCGATAGCGGAAGAAAACGTACAACCTGTACCATGCGTATTTTTTGTATGGATACGTTTTGAAGTAAGTTCTATCATCTCGTCCGTTTCGGCATTGTAAAACATATCCGTCAGCGTTTCTTCTTTCAAATGTCCTGCTTTCAGCAAAACGGACATACGGCGATTGGCAGACAACTCCCTTATCGCAAGTGGGAAGTCACGCTGTCCGTTTATCTTACGCCCCAGCAGGACTTCCGCCTCCGGCAGGTTCGGCGTGATAATGCGCGCAAACGGCACAAGTTCATTTTTCAAAGTCCCGATGGCTTCATCCTGCAGCAGTCTATCGCCTGATGTAGCAACCATAACCGGGTCTAATACGATATTTTTAATTTTATATGTCAACAATGTATCTCTTACGGCTCTTATCAGTTCCGATGAATGGAGCATACCTATTTTCACGGTATTTGTCCCAATATCGTCCAATACGGATTTTATCTGTCCCACGACGAAATCGACGGGAATGGGATAAACGCCCGTCACGCCAACCGTATTTTCATCGACAACGGCCACAATCGCCGATGTTCCAAAGCAACCACAAGCCGAAAATGTTTTCAAATCAGCCTGAATGCCGGCGCCCCCGCTCGGGTCGCTACCGGCTATTGTCAATACTCTTTTATAATACCTCTTCATAATTGTTGTCAAAACTATAATTCCTACTCATTTCATGTTATCCCGGCGATACAGCGTAACAAGACATCTGCTCCGCTTCGCTTCGTAAAAAAGAGTAGCGCCGGTTCATGCTACATTTCACATTAAAAAAGGCCGCTTCGCACAAGTACGAAACGGCCGATCACATTTAAATTTACAGATAAGGTCTAAACCGTTTTCCTACGATGTCAATTACAACATATCAGGTTCGAGGGTTTAATCTCAGCCCTTCCGAGAGGAAGAACACCCCTAACGACGATGCAAATGTAATGAATTATTTTTTACCTGCAACAAAAAGACAAAAAATCGCATATCGCAGATTCAACCATAAAATATCCCGTTGCCTCTACATTCGTGTGTTTTACCATATCTGTCAGCAAAATTTTTTCGCAGTTTCGTAAAATATTTTTGTCCTCATTTATCTACGTAAGTAGAGAATAATTTCTAATGTAATTTAAATGATAAACGTTAAGGTAACATTGGCATCGGTAAAAAATTATCCGCTTTTTCACTGGAGATTAGTGTAAGATATTTCCTTTGAGAGAGAGATTTTACCGCCGCAAACAAAGGCTTGTGTCGTACGCCCTATAAATAAAAGTGTACGACACAATAAGTA
>JAIRMH010000072.1 GCA_031258835.1 Tannerella sp. | reverse complement strand
GTAAGCCAATTTGCCCGGTTGTCAATTTTGTTTTCTTCGCTGATCCTCTGCAAGTACTCGTCAATATGCTTTTTTGAAACAAAAGAATATCGCCCTTTTTTTGTTTCAGGTATTTTGTTTTCATTTACGATCCGTCGGTATTTTGTAAATTCAACATTTAGTTTGCTCATCGCCTCTTGTCTGCCGTACCATTCTGTAATTGTTTTTCGTCCCTTTGCCGGTATTACCTCATAAGGCGTTGTTACATTTAAAAATTCGTTTATACTATCACGGCTTACAATAGTCATTCGAGACGTTATTTTTTTCGCTTTGAGCTTTCCCGAATAAATCAAATTGTATGCGGTTTTTCTGCATACCCCCAATAATTCTGCGGTTTCTGAAATGCTAAACCCCATTTGTATTGATAATTTCTTTTGTCTGATTTCAATACGTTGCTGTTCCGTTTCCGCATTGGATTTTACGATTTTCATCTCACGTAATTTCATTTTGTATGCCTTTTGACTGCATTTTTTTGAACAAAAACGCGAAACAGATTGAGCCGCGACAAATTCATTGCCGCAGACCTCGCAAATACGCTTTAATGTCGCTTTTATTTTCGTCATTTTATCTCCTTTTTTTTGTCTATCATCGTCTATCATCGTCCATCATTGTATACCATTGTCCAATACATTCGCGAATATCCTTACAGTTGAGGTACAAATTAGCCGTTTTTTCGGACACAGGTACAAATCGGGTACAAAGATACAATAAATAAACGGATAACAAAACAAAACAACAATAAATTAGAGAAAAAGAAAAGCCGCTACAATACAGCGTATTATAGCGGTTATTATACCTTTGTTATTTGCTTGTTTATGGGTGGTTACTTTCCGATGCAGAACTTTGAGAAAATGTTTCCAAGAACCTCGTCGGTGGCAATTTCGCCGCCGGTTATTTCTGCCAGATAGTGGAGACATTCGCGGATATCTCCGGCCAGCAGGTCACCGGACAAACGATTGTCGAGGCCCTCCATAACGCGACCTATGGACGCTCCGGCGCGAAGCAACGCTTCATAATGACGGACATTTGTCACGATAACATCATTTTCGGAGACGTTATTTATATTGGCAAGGCGGATGATATGATTTTTTACCCGTTCAATATCCGCCGGTTCTTTACATGATATATGGATTACCCGTACATTTCCCGACGTATGAATAGGACTGCGGCGTGCAATATCGTTTTTCGTCCCTATCATAAGGATCGGTTTATTGAATTTTTGCAGCCAATGACTGATCGGTACCAGTTCTTCGGTCTCCCCTTGGGTAAGATCGAAAAGATACAGTATGATAGACGCTTTTTCCGCTTTCTCGAAACTGCGTTGAATCCCTAATGCTTCTATACGGTCGGATGTATTGTCGCGTAATCCTGCGGTATCAATAAAACGAAACAGTTGTCCTTCTATATATAAAGTTTCTTCTATCGTATCACGCGTAGTGCCCGGTATTTCCGAAACGATGGCCCGTTCTTCGTTTAGAAGGGCATTTAGCAGAGTCGATTTCCCTACATTCGGCTTTCCGATGATAGCCACAGGGATCCCGTTTTTTATGACGTTACCTGCGGCAAACGAATCGGCAAGATCTCTTATTTTGCAACGTATCTTATTCGCCAACTCCCGAAGTTGCATACGATCGGCAAATTCCAGTTCTTCATGATCGCCGAAATCGAGTTCCAGTTCGATGAGGGACGTAAAATCAAGCAGTTGTATACGTAACTGCTTCAGTTCATCCGAGAATCCGCCACGCATCTGATTCATAGCAAGCCGGTGCATCCCGGCGGATGTTGATGCGATCAGATCAGCTACCGCCTCCGCCTGCGACAAATCCATCTTTCCATTCATAAACGCCCGCTGGGTAAACTCGCCCGGATGCGCCTGTCGCGCTCCTTTTTCGATAAGTAATTGCATTAGTTGTCGCTGTATATACAGCGAGCCATGGCATGATATCTCAACCGTATCATCGCCCGTAAATGAATGAGGCGCACGAAAAATCGACACCAGCACATCGTCCAACGCCTTCCCGTCACTATATATGGAGCCGTAAACAATCGTATTCGCCGGACGCTGTCCGATACGGCTTGCAACAGCGCCGTTCTTTCCGTTCGCCATATCCGTATCCTCCCATTTAACGTATCCTTCCTTTTGAAAATCCCCGCCGTCGACGTCTGTCGACATCGAAGAAACATCTTTCTTAACGCTTTCTCGCGGAACAAACACTTTATCGCAAATGCCGAATGCATCCGGCCCCGAAACGCGTACAACCGCTATCCCTCCCGAACCGGGAGGCGTAGATACGGCACAAATAGTATCGTCAAAAATCATATCATCCTATTTCTTTAAGTTCATATTCCTGTGTTCCTATTCCAAGTTCTTCCGCATAGTCGAGTCCGGCTTGCCAGTTTGTATCCGGATGAAGCAGATGAAATTTATCTTCCTGTCCGTTTATCCCCTCACGGTGCGATTCGGTCAGCTTACTGCCGGGTAATGCCGGAGTTCTCACCACAAGGTCGACGCACGCACGGTCAAGCGCAACCGGATCAAACGATGCGGCAATGCCGATATCCGGTACAATTGCAGCATCATTATGATTCCAGCAATCACATTCGGGCGACACATTCATAATGAAATTAACATGGAAATGCGGCTTGCCGTCTAATATCGCTTTTGTATATTCCGCGATCTTGCAATTTAACACTTCTGACGTATCATAATCGGCAAGCGCCGCCGAATCGTACTGGCACAGCGCCACACACTGTCCGCATCCTACGCATCGGGAATAATCGATTTCGGCGATTCTGTCTGCATTGAGATGTATGGCATTATGTGCGCAATGAAGCGCGCAAATATTACAACCTCTACACTCGTCTTCCGTTATAACCGGTTTCGATGACGAATGAAGTTCCATTTTGCCGCCGACGCTGGCGCTTCCCATACCGATATTCTTCAATGCGCCGCCAAAGCCTGTCTGCTCATGTCCTTTAAAATGATTCATACTGACAATGACATCCGCATCGACAATCGCCGCGCCTATTTTCGGCGCTTTGCAGTACTTCCCGTTAAATTCAATTTCACGATAATCCGTCCCTTTCAGGCCATCGGCAATAATTACGGGGCATTGTGCGGAAATAGGGTTATATCCGTTCTCCATCGCGCTTTGCAGATGGTCTACTGCGTTAGAACGTCCGCCGGAATAGAGCGTATTACTATCCGTCAAAAACGGCTTTGCTCCTTTTTGGCGTAGTAAGTTTGCCATCCGGGCGGCATAATTCGGACGAAGATAGGCCAGATTCCCCGGTTCGCCGAAATGTATTTTTATTGCAACGAACTTTTTATTCAATTCCAGCGTTGTCAAACCGGCCTTGTTGACAAGGCGCTCCATCTTATCCAAAAGATTGCTTCGGGAAGATGTTCGTAAATTCGTAAAATAGACCTTCGATGATTCCATATTTAACATTTGAATGAATTTTCGATTTTTGATGGGGGTAAAATTAAATGAAAAACATGAGTTTTCCAAACGCACGATATGAAAAAGCAGTTTTTTTGCAAAGAAAAACGACGAACACAAATGAAAGGATATGTTAACTTTACGTAAAAAAGCATACAGCCGAAAAATATTTGATCGAAATCCATGCTACGTATTATTTTTATTACTATCTTTACAATTTGAATTTGTAGATTGTCGCCGGAATGCTTTGACGCGAACCGTTTGTTTTTAAATAAACGCCTCAAAAACAGAGCAATAATAATCCGGGTTGCATAACAAACATATATGAAATCCATGCATAAAATTTCATATACGTCGACGTAAAAACAATTTGTCGTATGAAAAAAGTAAAAATAATATATAATGATAAAAAGATGGTGTTTAAAGACCCATACGGAGATAGATACACGTTCACAAGAGGCGCTGGAGAAGGAGATGAAACTCAATCCCATCATCAGCCGGCTGTTAGTGCAACGTGGAATTACTACGCCCGATGGGGTAAAGAAATTCTTCAAGCCGAGCCTGAACGATTTGCACGATCCGTTTTTGATGCCGGACATTCACAAAGCGGTAAAGCGTTTAAACAAGGCTTTAGGTAATAATGAGAAGATATTAATATACGGAGATTATGATGTTGACGGGACGTCGGCGGTATCGCTTGTTTACCGGTTTCTGCGCTCGTACTCTACGATGTTGGACTATTACATTCCCGACCGCTATGACGAAGGGTATGGAATATCCTATAAGGGAATCGATTATGCCGAAGAAAGAGGCATGACGTTGATAATAGCGCTTGATTGTGGCATTAAGGCCGTTGACAAGGTGAAATATGCCAAAGAAAAAGGCATTGATCTCATCATTTGCGACCACCACATGCCCGACGACGAGTTGCCCGATGCTTTGGCGGTGCTCGACGCGAAACGTTCCGACTCGATATATCCTTACGAACATTTATCGGGATGTGGCGTTGGATTCAAATTTATGCAGGCGTTTGCAATGAGCAATGACATACCTTTCAGTACGCTCGAGTGTCTGCTGGAATTAACGGCGATAAGCATCGCCTCCGACATTGTTCCCATTACCGGCGAAAACCGGATATTGGCATATTACGGGTTGCGACAGCTTAATTACAATCCCAGTATCGGCATTAAAGGCATTATCAAAACCGCCGGACTACAGGGAAAAGAGATTACCGTCAGCGACATCGTATTCAAGATCGGACCGCGTATAAATGCTTCAGGACGTATGATGAATGGCCGTGAAGCAGTAGATTTGTTGCTCGCCAGAGACGAGAAAAGCGCGAACGAGAAAAGCGCGAATATTGACCAGTATAATGACGAACGCCGCGAAATGGACCGCAAGATAACCGAAGAAGCGAATGCGATCATCGACGACTTCAAAGATATCGATGACCACAAAGGCATTGTCGTATATAATCCCGACTGGCATAAAGGCGTAATAGGTATCGTAGCTTCCCGACTGACCGAAAAATATTACCGACCGGCCGTAGTGCTCACCAAATCGTCGGAACTTATTACCGGCTCCGCCCGTTCAATAGGTGGTTTCGATATGTATAAAGCCATTGAAAACTGCCGAGACCTGCTTGAAAATTTCGGAGGCCACACGTATGCTGCCGGCTTATCCCTGCGTGAAGAGAATCTAAAAGAATTCATCGAACGGTTTATGAAAATCGCCGCCGAAGAAATCACACCCGAACAGATGATTCCTCAAATAGATATAGACGCCGTTATCAGTTTAAAAGATATAAACAATTCGCTGATGAACAGCCTGAAAAGAATGAACCCATTTGGTCCGAATAATGAGAAACCCGTTTTCTGTTCATATAATGTACGCGACTTCGGTACCAGTAAAGTGGTCGGAAAAGATGGCGCTCATCTAAAGTTGGAACTGATTGACGACAGTACCAAAATACCTGCGCACGCCATTGCCTTTGGCATGAGTGAGCGTGCCCAATATATTACGGATGGAAACCCTGTCGATATATGTTACACAATAGAAGAAAACGTTTATAACGGCATTACATCCATACAACTGCTGATCAAAGATATAAGACCGTATTGGCCGTGAGTGACGTCCTTCATGAGGTATTAGAAAGATATTGGGGATATTCATCTTTCCGTCCGTTACAGGAAGATATCATACGTTCCGTACTTGACGGGAAAGATACGCTTGGCCTGATGCCCACCGGCGGTGGAAAATCCATAACATTCCAGGTACCGGCAATGATCATGGACGGATTGTGTCTTGTCGTGACCCCTCTTATCGCACTTATGAAAGACCAGGTTGACAACCTCCGCGCACGGGGCATAAAGGCTACTACTGTCTATTCAGGCATGACCGCCGACGAAATAAACAAACACTTCGATAATTGTATTTACGGCGATTACAAGTTCCTTTACATATCGCCCGAACGCCTCCATACGGAACTTTTCAAACAAAAGTTGCCGCTCATGAAAGTATGCATGCTGGTAGTCGACGAAAGTCACTGTATTTCGCAATGGGGTTATGATTTCCGTCCTTCGTATCTGCATATTGCCGACATAAAACGCGTTCTGCCGGTGGATATCCCGACGCTTGCACTCACAGCAACTGCTACCCCCGACGTCGTCGATGATATTCAGGAGAAACTGCTGTTCCGCAAAAAAAACGTTCTGAAAAAGAGCTTTGTCCGTGAGAACCTGGCTTATATTATCCGGAATACGGAGAATAAATCGGACGAACTGACTCATATCCTCAAACGTATTGAAGGCTCAGCAATCATCTATGTACGTAACCGGAAACATACGCAGGATATCGCCCGTACACTGCAACAGGAAGGTTTTTCCGCACATTTCTTTCATGCCGGACTGAACCGCGAAGAGAAATCGGAACGACAGGATGCATGGAAAAAAGGAATATGCCGCATCATCGTTTCAACGAACGCTTTCGGAATGGGAATAGACAAACCGGACGTACGCTTAGTGATACATATGGATATGCCTAATTCGCTGGAAGAATATTTCCAGGAAGCGGGGCGTGCCGGACGCGACGAAAAAAAGGCTTATGCCATAGCATTATGTTCGTCGACCGAAACATCCAAACTGAAGAAACGGACGACGGACGAATATCCCGACAAATCATTTATCCTCCGCGTATATGAAGCGTTAGGCAATTATCTCCAAATAGCAGTAGGATTCGGCGAATTCCTGACACATGACTTTTCGCTTCCCAACTTCTGCACAATATTCCATTTCTCCGCCCCTCAGGTTCATAACGCTTTAAAAATACTTGAATCGTCGGGATACATTGAATATATAGAAGATCCGGACAAAAGTTCACGCTTGTTGTTTCTCATGAACCGCGACGAGTTATATAAAATGGAATCCGACAAACCGACCGACGATATAATACAAGCCCTGCTTCGCTCATATACCGGTTTATTCGCAGACTATGTCTTTATTGACGAATCTTTAATAGCAACACGCGTACATGCTACGCGGGAAGTCGTATACAACACCTTGATAAGGTTATCCAAGTCTCATGTAATCAGCTATATCCCACGTAAGAAACTGCCGCAAATCATATTCAGCCGCCGCCGGGAAGAAACAAGACATATAATCATTCCGCGCAGTGTATTCGAAGAACGCCGCAAACGCACACAGGACAGAGTCGCCAAAGTTATCGAATATATAACCGAAAATCGCTACTGCCGCACCCGGATGTTATTACGTTATTTCGGGGAAAAATCGGATGAAGATTGCCACATCTGCGATGTTTGCCTTAGCAAAAACCAGTCGGGATTAAAAAACTGGGAATTTAATAAAGCAAAAGAAGCACTATTTCAATACCTTGAGAAAAATTCTTCCGCGAACATACATACTCTGGTAAAAGAACTGCCCTTAGGCAATGAAAAGAACATTCAGGTCATCCGTTTTTTACTCGACCATGATGAACGCATCTCATTAAATGATTCTATGATCTCATTCGCCCGGTAAATGAAAATCAAAACTCCCACTTAACCGAAAACGACGGCAAAAACGGAATGAGTATAAATGCTTTGTACCGCCCGTTTTTGCGATATACGTGATACGGATTTTGATGTCCGGTAGCGTTCAGCAGGGATAACTGCCAGATGTGCACACCTCGCTTCAATCTTTTTTCGGAAGTGAAATTCAGGTCGACACGGAAAAAATCGCTGATTCTCGTATTTGGGTAATAGGGGATATAGTCTGCGTCTGAAATATAAACCCCCATATCGCTATTCCTTGAATATAAAAGACGGTCAGGGTAGGACATGCCAGGGTAGGACATCTCCGATACATAATACGGTAATCCCGAACGATACTGCACGTTCGCCGATAACGTCTTCTTCGTATTGCCATTCTTCCTTACCACATAACTTGCAAACAGGGAAACTGCATCGTCTTGATGACGTCACGCTCACCGAGGAACAATGGCGACACGGAGAGTTGCGACAAGTTGACACGCAGGTTGCCCAGCCCCTTGTCTTCTACATTTCTCGTTTGATCAGGCGTCACCGTTATTTCCGATAATTCTAATCCCGCTTTCAGCGCTATCGAAACGATCGTGTCCGATCGAAATAAAATATCCTCATTATGTGTAGTATAGCCGATATAGGAAATCGTCGCCGTATGGAGGCCGGTCGAAACACGCAAACTGTAATAGCCGTAAAGGTTGGTAAGCGCCGTATGAACGCCGATACGAACATGTGCATCCGATAGTCGTTCACCCGTTTCGGCGTCGGTCACGTAACCGCTGACAATCGCTGTTTCCGCTTCCTGCACACGTGTTTCCTGCGCTTGCAACCAGAATACGCTAAACGCCATGAGCAAAACTAATAATATTTGTTTCATCCTGTTCATCCATTAAGGTTGATCTGACTTTTCGGGCGCATCAAAAAAATAATCCGATTCATTTATCCCGGCAAAAATACCCAACCCTCCGTTGATATTGCTGTAAACCTGAACAGGCTGATAGGTAAAAGCTGAAATATCATCGTCGTAAACGATATAAGCCGCCTGTTGATAGAGCGTCCGGCGATACATGTCGTATTCCGGCCCGGCGGTAATCAGTTTGACGAGGTATTTCTTCACATCAAAAGATATCCATGCTACACGATTTTCTTCGATATAATGATGATAGTAACCGTAGGGCATAGCAGTGATGAATATCAGATGATCCAGATAGGGAAGATTCCGGTTTTTAACACGTATAAACCGTTCATAGCACGAACTGCCGACATCTGCGTCTTTCGCCTCAATACCGTTTGTCATGTTCATCGGGTCCAGCAGGACATTACTTGCGTACATGTCGCCACCCGGCATCAAGGTGTCGCCACCCAGCATACTGTATGCCTGCACGTATAAGGACGTTTTCTCCCGCTCGTAATCTCCAGCAAAGTCGGAAAGGAAATATTTCATTTCCGACGAATGGTAGGATTGAGAAAACGGTTCGGCACGCACCTTGCACATAATGGACGAAGGCACTGTCGTCTCCGCCCAAACAGACGCATAGCCTGCCAGTGAAACATCTATTCGATACTTAACATTCACTCGTGGATGATGATTCAGGATAAGCATTGAATCTGCACACCATCCTTCGAACAGCGTCCGATCATCCTCCGTCAATTTAACATACAAATTTTCGGCCGTTCGGTATACGAAACCCGTATCCGTCCGGTCGATAGTGTAAAAGTTGATTCGTATAGGCCTTTTGGGATTCAGAAAGCTGTTCATTACAAGGCGGTTCGGCTCGTCAACATTTGTCGACTTCATGTTGTAATCCGCCGTGCAGGCAGAAAAGACGAGCACAAACAAAATGGAAACAAACAAGGTCTTCATCTTTCTGAAAAATCCTCAAAAGGGGATAAACAGTGAGAATAGTATTTCACGGAACTTCCCTGATTCTACGTTCATCAGCCCATATTTGCCGGATATTCCAAACTCAACCACAT
>JAIRMH010000042.1 GCA_031258835.1 Tannerella sp. | reverse complement strand
GTCGTTCGCTGAGTCCGCCTTTACGCCAGTTTTGCGCCCAGAAAGTAAGCTTCGGAAAATAGGTGACGGCATACTCTCCTGCTTCCGTTATTTGCTCCAGACTTTTCCAACGGGATGCTGCTAATGTAGTTGCAAGAACCCTGAAACGGTGTTCACTTGCATACATAGCGGCAGCCACAAGGCGCTCCTTGAAACATCTCAGGCAACGTACGCCCCGTTCCGGTTCATTTTCCAGTCCTCTTACCTTGTCAAGCCACTTATCATGATCATAATCGGCATCTATAAAATCAAGTCCCGACATTTGAGCATAACGAAGACATTCTTTTTTACGGATCTCATACTCCTTATTCGGAAAAATATTTGGATTATAATAAAACAGTGTCGGACGGATGTCATGTTCCAGTAAATACTCTACAATGGCCGACGAACAAGGCGCACAACATACATGAAGAAGAATTTCCATCTCTCCCCCAGGCACTTCCAATTCCAACGTTGAATGTTTTCTTGTCATACCTTGATAATTACCGCGCAAAGATAACATTATTTTAAATCTTAAGAGAAAATGTCACTTGTAAAAACGGCGAACAGTATCGTACTGCTCGCCGTTTCAATCAATATATAAATCATGCTAATATCCGGGGTTCTGCATGGATTGTTTTTCTTCGGCGGTCATTGGTCTTCCGTCTCTCCATGTGTCGTCTAAGAAACTTTGTGGGATAGGACGCATTAAATGATGATCGTCCAGGTTACCGACTTTCGCCACGTCTTCATTGAATGCGTATGCTCTTGTTACCAATGTTTTGGTACGCGACAGATCCGTCCAACGAACCATCTCGCCCATCAGTTCTCGCGAACGCTCATTAAGTATAAAGCATAATATACGGTCAAAATCGGATGTGTATCCCAATGCTGCAATGATAGCTTCGTCTTCAGATGGAAGATGCGCCAAATCAGGAATGGTAATATCCGTTGCACTTGTGGTAACAGGAATATTATTCGACTCATAATACGAATTTCTCCCATAGAATGACGATGGTGGATTCGCACTGGAAGGAGCAGATTGGGTCCCATCTACGTATTTGGCACGGTCTTCGCCGTTTTTATATCCTGCCCGCGCGCGCACTGCGTTAATATACTGAAGGGATCCAGGTATGTCGCCTTGACGAAGTTTTACCTCTGCCGCTATCAGATAAGTTTCTGCGACACGAGCAGAGATGGCATCTCGTCCGCCACTGGTTTGGTCTACCGCTGAACGCAATCCGTCCAGATATTTATTCATAGTAGGCCAATGCAAGCCTGCAAAAGCATACGGTTCGAAATCCGGCCGGCCTTCCACAGAACGGTAACGTGGCAATACATTCGGTACGGGTATTCCGGTTTCAGGGCAAAGGATGGACTGATAGATACCAGTATGATCCAACATTTTTACACGAGGTGGTTGTCCGCCGGAACCGGGCACCGGAACAGTTACCGTACCGTCTGCATTGGGCGCTATTTGAAAACGATTTGCATCCGCTTGGCCATTGATGATATACATCAGACCAAGTTGCCCGATTTGAAAATCGACATTTAGATTTTCAACTCCGTATTTCTGTCCTGGATTATTGAGCGCCTGTTTGGTGCGGAAAGTTTTCCAAAAACGACTGTCGTTCACGAGGTCGTATACATTATACACATAATTGGTATTTTTTAATCGAGCAAATTCACGACCTCCAGCAATATCGCGGACAAAACCTGTCCATTGCCTATAAACAGAAATAAAATGCACACACTGGTTGTTTCCTTGTTGACCGTTTGCGCCCTTTGTAGCAAGGTCATACTGAGCGGAAAGAATCACTTCGGGCAGTTTCTCATTATCGCCGTTAAGTTCTTTGAAATCCCACAAATCCGCAAAGTTCGGCGCTAACGGACGGTGTGCTATCACTTCTTCGCACAAGGCCAAAGCCTTGGACAGGTCATCATTCTTGGTGCTTGCATTAAAATCACCGCAAATCCCGCTTTGACGATACAGCAGGGCTTTGGCCAGAAAATGCGCCGCTGCATCTTTGTAGATTTTGCCTGGAACAATGTTGGTCGGATTGTCCAACTTATCATAGGCTTCTTGCAAATCGGCAATGACTTGTTGGAGGGTTTCCTCACGCGATGCCCTCACAAATTCCCGCTCTAAAGTAGTGCTGGGATTAAGTTTAATCGGCACGCCACCCCATTGCTGCACTAAATAGAAGTATGTCCATCCCCGCATAAAATGCGCTTCGCCTAATATGGTACGTATTTCCGCTTCATCCGAAAGTACCTGCGGCGCTTTTGCAATAATGATATTCTGGGTATTGATAGCTACATACGCGTAGTTCCATGGCGTTTCCGGCTGAACGCGATTAGAACTGCCTCCCGTTACTACCGACTGCAAGCCGCCATTATATTCGTTCCACATAATATTAGATGCATCGCTTCCCGTCTGAAACTCATCCGTACCGTAATTAAGCAAGGCATAAGCATATTCGCCGCCATGCGTAAGACGTAATGCCGACGGTAAACCGGCAGCCAAATCTCTTATCCCGTCAGGAGTATCCAGATATTGGGAGGACATTCTCCATTCTTTATTTTCATCAAGAAAACTTTCGCTGCACGAACTGACTGTACTTATAACAATTGTTACAAATGCTATAATACATATATTTGTTTTATTCATAAATATTAATTTTTTAGTAATTAAAAACCTACATTAAGTCCAAACACAAAGTTACGGGTCCAAATGGGGGAATTCAAATCCATATTCTTCCATTTTACCGACTGATATACCGCCCCCGGATTCACACACTGAAAATATATTCTCAGACTCTGCATCCCACTCCATTTTTGAATAGTTTTTTTTGGGAAAACATATCCTAAAGAGATATTCCGAATGTTCAGAAAAGATGCCTTGCTATAAGCCAAAATAGTATTATACTGATCTCTGTCCGAACCGTCAGAAGTATATTCCGGACGTTGATAAGTAGCATTGGTATTGATGTCTGTATAGTAGTCTACCTTGCGTATCATGTAACGTCCGCCGGCAACTACATTCGCTCCGTTTGTCCAATAACCCAACCTGCCATACATTTGCATCAACAACTCAATTCCTTTCCATGAAAATATATTAGTGATGCCTCCGCTCCAGGATGGATTGGTTTGCCCGATGATTGTACGGTCATTATTGGCATCTATCATATAATCTCCATTTTGGTCGACAGGACGGATCTGGCCTACTTTAAAATCATGTTTAATGGCTTTGGGCGTACCATCGGGATATTTGTCACTATTGAAAATATCCATTTCGGCTTTATCCTCCTCCTTCCAAATGCCTTGCACCTTATAATCGTAGTACACTCCAATGGGTTGTCCAATGATGCGGGATGCCGTAACATCGCTGGCGCTAATTTCATCGTTCTTGCCGCTGGACAACTCGACAATTTTGTTCTTTTGCCAACCGACATTGACGCTTGTTTCCCACGTAAAATTCCCTACTTTCATATTAATAGTATTCAAAGTAATATCCACACCATGATTTCTCGTAGCACCCAGATTGGCCGTAGTCCGAGTATATCCCGTCAAGGACGGAATCGTCGCCGTCAATAGTAAATCTGTGGTATTAGACACATATCCGTCAATCACGCCGGAAATGCGGTTTTTGATAATAGAGAAATCAACCCCAATGTTGTATTGAGCGGTTTTCTCCCATCGGAGGTTCTCATTTGCCAATGATTGAACATTATCCTCACTCGTCCCCGTTTGTAACAAGTCGTTGATATAATAAAATCGTGTCAATTGGTCTCCATACGGATATAATCCGGAATTAAGATCGTTAATGGTGACATATCTATTCACGGCCGCATTCCCTGTTATGCCGTAGCCAACGCGGAATTTCAACTGCCCGATCCATGAAACGGATTTCAGGAAATCTTCCTGTTCCATACGCCAAGCCAGCGCGACGCTGGGGAAAAATGCCCATTTATGCCCCGGAGCCAATACGGAGGAGCCATCCCAACGTCCCGATGTGGTAAGCATGTAACGGTCTTTGAGAGAATAGTTCATACGTATCATGTAAGAAGAAAGTTGTTCCCTTGAGATCGACGATCCTAGTTCGAGAATATCCTTGGTTCGATCTATTGCCCCCAGATCATTCCAGAGGGCGTCTCCAACCGGCGCATTTTGTCCGTAGATGTGATCGCCCGCCTGTTCGTTTCGGGAAGCGGTTTGTAGCAAGGTAAGCCCAACCGTGTGGATGTCGAACGATTTGTTGTAATAAATCAGGTTGTTTACCGTCCATGAAAAATCACGCTGGTTGATCAACCGCACCAGACTGACTGCGTTCTCGCGGATTGCCGAATTAGGGTCAACAAAGATACCATTACGACGGATACGGAAACTGGGGCCAAACTCCACCCGGTAGGTCAATCCGTCCAACGGAAGTTTTACTTGAGCAAATGTATTTGTTCTTATATTGATGACTTGCCGGAGATTGTGTGAATAATTCACTTCGTCTACCACCGTTCTCAACTGTGTATCGCCACCCGGATTGAGGATGCGATTCCCTTCATCGTCATAAGGAACGGCATAAGGATACAACCTCTGCGATGAGATGTAAAGAGAAGCCGAACTTGCACTTCCTCCGCCTGTACCGTCCTGTCCGTAATCTTGTTCGGAAAACGAGCCGTTCAATTGCAACCCTATCTCAAACCAGTCGATAGGTTTTATTTTTGTATTGACATTCGCGGTATAGCGTCGATAGCCTTGTCCGATAGTGGTGCCTTTTTGGTTGAGATAGCCGATTGAGGCATAAGCTTTCATTTTCTGCGTACCGCCGCTCACGTTTATCGTATGATTGTGGGTAATACCTGTCTGGGATACATATTTAGCCCAGTCCGTAGTTTCCACTCTCGAGCCGTCCCAAGTACCGCTTTCCCACCCTTTTTGTACATTTCGCCATGCATAGATTTCGCCGCCGAAAATATTTCTGTCGGTTGCTTCCGTAGGTTGATCTCCTCGGGGATAGTTGACCGGGTCATAATAGTAGTAAGCCCAGCGACGGAAGTCGATCCATTCGGCTGAGTTAAAGTGTTCCTGACTGTCTTGAAAAGTTTCAAAACTTGTACTTCCATTGTAACTCACCGAGAAACGTCCTTCCTCTCCGCCATGTGTGGTTATAAGAATCACGCCGTTAGCGCCGCGCGAACCGTAAATAGCGGTAGCCGATGCATCTTTGAGAATTTCAATCGACTTAATATCATAAGTATTGAGCACATTAATATTTTCCCGTCCTTGAATAGGGATACCGTCTACGACATAGAGTGGGTCGGAACTACCCGTGATGGAACGTTGGCCACGAATACGAATCGTCCCCAATTCTCCCGGACGGGCGTCGTTGATAATATCCACACCGGCTGCCTTACCCTGTAAGGCTTCCATGGCATTGGTGACGGGACGCTCTTTCAATTGTTTCTCGCTTACCGATACCATCGCACCCGTAACGTCGCTTTTACGCTGTACGCCATAACCTACAACAACGACCTCTTCCAGTGTCCGGGTGTCTTCCTCCAGAATAACAGTCATATTATTTGACGCCTTCACTTCCTGAGTCAAGAAGCCCATGTAGGAAATCAGCAATATCGCATTGGGTTTGACCGACAAAGTGAATCTTCCCTCCATATCGGTGATTATACCATTCGTGGTACCTTTCTCAATCACGTTGGCGCCACTAACTATATCTCCGAATTCATCTTTCACAACTCCCGTCACTTGTAATTGTTGCTGAACCGTTTGTGTATTCCATTCTTTGTTTTCTCTCGTCGCCATTGAGGGCATAACGAGAGCGCAACCTATACAAAGAAGCATGATGACAAACATATTTCGTTTGATTTTTAATGATTTTATTTTCATAATTCAATGGTTTTATTACTATTTAATTGAGCAGGGGGTCGTATTGTGGCGACCGTCCGCTTCTCAATAAACCGTATTCAATATTAAAATTAATAATAAGTGATTTGTAATTTATTCATGTCTCGGATTTCTATTAAGAATGATTTTTATTTTTCATAGGCATTAAATTTAACAGGTGAATATAATAGGATAAAATGTCCGTCTTGTCTTCATGATATTTGTTTTTCGAGTTATTATCATAATTTATTATAAGAGAATTCTTGCAGATTTTTACATGGACTCTAAAGTATTTAAACGCTACAAATATATTAAATATTTATTATCCTGAAGCAATTATGGATGTTAATTAACATTAATAAAATAATTATTATATATGGCGGCCATGTGCGAAGCACAAATCATTTAATTAATAATGTAATCTTATTGTCGCTGGCCAACGCCGATTGTCGTTAACAAACGCCGATTGATTTTGTCCAACGACAATTGTCGTTGGACAACGACGATTGATTTTCGCCAAAATCGCGCGTTTTTGGCCAACGCCGACATGATTTTCGCTAAAATCGCGCGTTTTTCGCCAACGCCGCATGATTTTCGCCAAAATCGCGCGTTTTTCGCCAACGCCGATATGACTTTTGCGAAAATCACGCGTTTTTCGCCAACGCCGATATGACTTTGGCGAAAATCACGCGTCGTTTGTTAACGCCCATAAAGTCGGCATAGATAAAGTAGTCGCACACACACAACCGTGAACTCGACTTGTTTAATGCCGAAGGTGACGAGAAAACGTTTTGGGAAATACCGAACAGGTAATTTAGGATACAAGACATGATAAGGAGTAAATATCTTCCATGCCGTACAAAATTCCATGCTTATGTACAAAATGACAAGGGTTATTTATTAAAAATCATTACTTTTGTGCATAAATACATTTATATACAAATTCTCATGAACAAGATTCTCATTTACATTTCTG
Organism: Tannerella sp.; assembly: GCA_031258835.1. Classification (GTDB taxonomy): domain Bacteria; phylum Bacteroidota; class Bacteroidia; order Bacteroidales; family Tannerellaceae; genus Tannerella. The sequence continues at coordinate 6,564 of JAIRMH010000042.1, read as the reverse complement.
TGATCGTCGCGTTAACAGCATGTCGTTATGAAAAAAATAGCCGGAATGAAACCGGAAAAATCAATTGGCCAGAGATTACACAGGAGGCAAAACCATGGACAAGGTGGTGGTGGTTCGGAAGCGCTGTCGATGAAGCCGGCATCACGGCATCTCTCGAAGCTTACCAAAAGGCTGGGCTTGGAGGTGTGGAAATAACTCCGGTCTACGGAGTCCGTAGCGCCGAAAAACAATTCATCGAATTTCTTTCGCCGGAATGGGTGGATCTGTTTATTTATACATTAAACGAAGCGAAAAGGCTTGGATTGGGAGTCGATCTTGCCAATGCGTCGGGATGGCCCTTCGGAGGGCCTTGGATAGATGAAACGGCTGCATGCAAATATATGGCGTCCCAAACATTTACCATTCGGGGAGGAACGAACGTTAAAGAAATAATAAGGTATATACAGGAGCCACTTGTCCGAACACAGGGACGCATAAAAGTCACGGTAGAAGACATCAAAGAGCCTGTAACGGCCAATGACAACCTACAGGAATACGCTTTCGACCAGATACGTTACAAAAAAGAATTACCCCTGATCACTATCAGCGCCAACAAAAAAGGTGAAAACGGCTTTGATAAAGTCATCGACTTGACGGACAGAGTGGTCGACGGCAGACTGGAATGGGAGGCTCCGGAAGGAGAATGGGTATTGTGCGCACTTTTTCAGGGATTACACGGCAAAATGGTTGAGCGCGCCGGGCCTGGAGGCGAAGGAAACGTAATCGACCATTTCTCAACCGAAGCGCTGAAAAAATACCTTGATAAATTTGACGACACATTCAGGGATCGTGACGTCAGCTATTTAAGATACTACTTTAATGATTCGTACGAAGTAGATGACGCGATAGGGGAATCTAACTGGACGCCTGAATTTCTCACCGAATTTGAAAAAATACAGGGTTATGACCTTCGTCAATATCTCCCCGCATTGCTGGGATTGGATACCCGCGAAACGAACAGCCGGGTGATGTATGACTATCGTGTGGTAATCGGTCGGCTGTTACTTGAAAAATATACGAAAGAATGGCAAAAGTGGGCTGCCCGACAGGGTAAGGGAATCCGAAACCAGTCGCATGGCTCTCCGGCTAATGTCCTTGATCTGTATGCCGCAAGCGATATACCTGAAATTGAAGGCAGAGATATTGTGAACCTCAAAAGCGCGCCGTCAGCCGCACATGTAACAGGAAAAAAACTGACGTCATCCGAATCTGCCACATGGCTCAACGAACATTTCATCTCAACGCTGGGAGATGTAAAATCCGTTATCAACAAATTCCTGCTCGCCGGCGTAAACCACGTATTCTATCACGGGACGGCATATTCTCCACAGGATGCGGAATGGCCGGGATGGCTTTTCTATGCATCGGTACATTTCTCTCCGGCAAATAGTTTCTGGGATGATTTCGGGGCATTAAACCGGTCTGTTGCACGGGCGCAAAGCTTCTTGCAGGCAGGCAGACCCGCCAATGACATACTGCTTTATTATGCCGTATCCGATTTATGGTCGAAACCCACCGCGGGGATATTACAACATTACCATTCATTCAATAACGTATCGCTCAAAGAATGTGGGGAGTATCTTACGGAGAACGGATATTCATGGGATGCGATCTCCGACAAACAACTACTCGACGTGTTATACGAAAAGAAGGCGCTGTGTGCAGAAGGAAACATCTACAAAACGATATGGATACCGGAAACACATTATATGCCTGCCGCGACATTCGAACAATTGATAAACCTCGCTCAGAAAGGTGCTACCATTGCTTTCTATAAAAATTTGCCCGCTGATGTACCCGGACTGGCCGGATATGAAGCAAACAGTCATAAAATGGATTCATTAAAGAAAAAACTCTCTTTCAGCGAGAACGGTAATGTCAGTACCGCCGCATACGGAAAGGGAAAAATCATCCTGTCGGATCAGATGAGCGGTTTAGCAGAAGCTTCGGGAGTAACACCCGAAGATATGTACACATCCAAACTTCAATGTATTCGCAGGTTAAAAGAAGACGGTAATTTCTACTACTATATCGTCAATTCCTCCAAAGAGCCTTTCGACGGTTGGATCACGCTTAACGCAGACTATCTTTCGGCGGCCCTGTATAATCCGCTGACCGCCGCGTCGGGTTATGCCAAGACACGCAGAACCGGTGATAAAACTGAGATTTATTTACAAATCAAACCGGAAGAAAGTTTTATCATAGAAACATTCCGAGGCCGGCATAACGGCGATTTATATCCTTTCTATAAACACACAGGAGAAACGGTTGCACTCTCCGGCAACTGGGATATTGAATTTATAAAAGGAGGCCCGACGCTTCCCGCCAAAATAACAACCGGCGAGCTTAAGTCGTGGACAAAATACGGACAGGCGTATATACCGTTTTCAGGAACAGCAAAATATACGACTACAATTCCGGCATTGACCGCAAAAGCCGATGCCTGGTTACTGGATCTGGGAACCGTTCACGAAAGCGCTTCGATATACCTGAACGGAGAACATATCGGTACACTTCTCCATGCACCCTATACTCTCGAAATTCGGCCGGACAAACTGAATGGTAACGACGAACTGGTGATCAACGTATCAAACCTGATGGCGAACAGGATTATTGATATGGATAAAAATGGCGTCGTATGGCGAAAATTCTATAACACCAACTTCAACGCCAGATTAAGGGAGAACACCGGAGAAGACGGGAAATTCACGGCCTTGAAGTGGGAGCCGAAAGACTCGGGGCTTTCCGGGCCTGTTATATTAAGATCTTTAGCCGGTTCGGATTGATTCTGGAACAGGAAAATAAATATGCCGGTATACTTTCAGAATAAAAGAATATTTATATATTTGCAACAATTTTCAAACCATAACACAAAATCATACTGATATGAAACGTAATTTTCTATTTATCTGTTCCCTCTTTTACTTTTGGGGGATTATCGCGAATGTTCAGGCACAACCGTCCCAAAAGCGGGTCAATATTATCGTATCTCCAGATCGTGCCGATTGGAAATACCGGATAAAGGATCCTGTCTCCTTTCATGTGCAGGTATATAAAGATAATGTACTGATGAAAAATGTAACCGTGGATTATGAAACAGGCCCGGAATGTTTTCCGACGGAAAAGAAACAGGACGTTGTTTTAAAAAACGGGGAAATAACCCTGAAATCCTCCATGAAAGAACCGGGTTTCCTGCGGTGTAAAGTAACCGCTAAAGTCGACGGTCGAAATTATGAAGAAATGGCGACTGTCGGATATGACGTTGAAAATATACAGCCTGCCACTGCCGATCCGAAAGACTTTGACGAATTTTGGTCGAACACGATTGCCGAAGCCCGGAAAACACCCTTAAATGCTACCATGAGGTTGTTGCCTGAGAAATGTACCTCCACACAAAACTTCTATGAAGTAAGTTTTCAGAATGAACGCCCGGGATCGCGCATGTACGGCATACTTGTCACACCGAAAGCGCCGGGAAAATATCCGGCTGTTTTGAGAGTTCCGGGTGCAGGCATACGTCCTTACGGCGGATCGGGTTTAGGGGATAATATTATCGTACTGGAGATCGGAATACACGGTCTTCCCGTCACATTACCACAGGAGGTTTACAACAATCTGGGGACAGGCGCATTGAACGGCTACCCGCAATTCAACATGAACAATCGTGATAAGCACTACTACAAACGGGTCTTTTCAGGCTGTGTACGCGCTGTCGATTTTATCTATTCGCTGCCGGAATTTGACGGAAACACTATCGGCGTCACAGGAGGAAGCCAGGGAGGTGCCCTGTCAATCATCACGGCCGGATTAGATCCGCGTATAAAGTTTCTTGCGGCATATTGTCCTGCCTTATGCGATTATGCCGGCTACCTGAACAACCGCGCGGGAGGATGGCCCCATTATTACAGAAATGCAAAACCTCAGCCCAACGAAGTAGAAACACTGGCCTACTTCGATGTGGTAAACTTCGCACGACGCGTAAAAGCGCCCGGATGGTACAGTTGGGGATTCAACGATGTAACATGCCCGCCAACCTCCATGTATGCCGCATACAATGTGATACCGGGCAGCAAAGAACTGGATTTATACCTGAACACAGGGCACTGGACCTATCCCGAACAAAAAACGGCCGGCGACAACTGGTTGAGGAAAAAGTGCAATAAATGATTTACTCAAAATGAGTATCCCTGAATACACATAAACAAAGGAAACTGTTAAAAAAACGCAAATAAAACAGGCGAGATTATGTCATTTGGATTTAATATTTATCTTTGCGGTGAATTGAGCATGAATTTTACAGTAAAGTTCTTCTTTTTATATTTTATTTTAAGCAGTTTCTCCTTTAAATTATTCGACTCAATCCAAAATCAGTATTTATTTTAATAAAAATTTTAAATGAACATTTACATTTCAGGTTTAAGCTACAATATCAATGATGCAGACTTAAACGAGTTGTTTACAGAGTATGGAGAAGTTTCTGCCTCCAGGGTTATTAATGACAGAGAAACAGGGAGATCCAGAGGTTTCGGTTTTGTAGAAATGCCGAACGACGCAGACGGTCAGAAGGCGATTGAGGATCTGAACGGCGCAGAATATGACAGCAAAGTCATAACAGTAAGTGTTGCACATCCCAGAACGGAACGTCCTCCATTCGGAGGAAACAGGAATCGTGGCAACAATGGCGGATTCAGAAGAAACAACGGATCCGGCGGAAATAACGGCGGATTCGGAAGGTATTAAAAGTAAAATCAAACAGAAGGTAGTAATAACCTTCTGTTTTTGTTTATATTCATAATCACATTTCCAAAATACGGATAAAAAAAGAATGAAACCATTTTTTATAGGAAACATGGAGATTCAACTCCCCATCATACAGGGAGGCATGGGAGTCGGCATTTCTTTATCAGGGTTAGCTTCCGCTGTCGCCAATGCAGGAGGACTTGGTGTTATTTCATGTGCGGGTTTAGGATTGTTATATCCGAAAGTAAAAGGCGCTTACACCGAAAAGTGCATTGCCGGACTTAAAGAAGAAATAAGAAAAGCGCGTGAAAAAACAAAAGGAGTCATCGGCGTCAATATTATGGTCGCCTTGTCGAATTATGCGGATATGGTGCGGACGGCCATCAAAGAAAAGATCGACATTATATTTGCCGGAGCAGGACTGCCGCTGGATCTTCCTTCCTATCTGAATCCTGACAGCGAAACCAAGCTGGCGCCGATCGTTTCGTCGTCGAGAGCCGCCAAGGTAATCTGCGACAAATGGAACAACAATTACGGTTACCTGCCCGACGCTATCGTAGTGGAAGGACCTAAGGCCGGAGGACACCTCGGATTCAAAAAAGAACAGCTGACCGACGACCACTACGCCTTAGAGGTGCTTATTCCTGAGGTCGTATCGGTTGCATCCGGTTATAAAACGCAGAAGCAGATTCCGGTTATTGCCGCAGGAGGCATTTCTACCGGCAAAGATATTTCGCGTTTTATAGAACTCGGCGCTTCGGCCGTACAGATGGGCAGTATCTTCGTCACCACCGAAGAATGTGACGCTTCCCGCGCCTTCAAAGAAGTCTATATCAACTCAAAGCCCGAAGATCTGCAAATCATTGACAGCCCGGTAGGAATGCCCGGACGCGCCATCAATGGCGAATTTATCCGAAAAATAAAAGAAGGGATTACCAAACCGTTGAATTGTCCGTTTCACTGTATCAAAACATGCGACCCTGCAAAAAGTCCCTATTGCATTATAAAAGCGCTGTATAATGCTGCCAAAGGCAATATGAGTAAGGGCTATGCTTTTGCGGGAAGCAATGCTTTCCTGTCCCAGAAAATAAGCAGCGTAAAAGAGGTTTTCGAATCTTTAAAAAAAGAGTTTGCCTTAGCTACACAAAAATCATAATTTAAAACTCTTTCCCGAAAGAAACTTCACAATCCATAGCGGAGCATAAACATCCGACGGCTTTTAGCAGTCCGGTGAGGATAATGTCAGGGTGATACGTGGCGGACCTTTCGATCGCTGCACGCCTGAATACGTCTTTCCGGTTGTGACTTAGATATTCGATGATCCGGTCGCACATTTCGCGACAGTTGCCGACGAGAAAGCCGTCTTTGCCGTCCCGGATAATATCTTTTGAACTTTTTGTGTTGTACGCAATCACCGGTAATCCGCAACTCAGCGCTTCGAGTACGACGTGAGGGAAGGAGCCGCCGGAGCGTGAAGGCAATATCAGTAAATCGGCCGATGAATAGATTGCCGGTAAGCGGTCGCGGCTGACCTTCTCCATGAAGATTGCATCGGCATTTTCGTCCTTAAGTGATTGCAAAGCCGGTCCTTCGCCGGTAATCACCAGCCGGGTGTACGGATGCACCTGTTTCACCCGCTTATATATATGGGTCAGTTCCGCGGCCTCTTCCGGTTTGCCGATTCTTCCGGTATAAAGCAATACCGGATGCCGGTCGGAGATCCCGAAAAGCTTTTTCTTATCCGATGATACCGGTTTGAAACACTCATCCACCCAACAGGCGGTC
>JAIRMH010000030.1 GCA_031258835.1 Tannerella sp. | reverse complement strand
AAAACTACAAATTAAAATGAGACAGGATTCTTTTTTTACTGATAAATGTGCTAAAGATGTATGGAGCGTATGCAATTCGAACACGAAATGTTAATTTATCGGGTAATTTTTGTCCTTTTACAAGATAGACATTCATAAAAAAGAACTGAATGTGACTTTGCAAAGTGTATTTTTTCAAATAAATCATGATCATATTTGGGCGAAACGCGAAACTGCTTCCCGAGTTTGGTATGAAGATAGAAAAAACGTCCTTCTTTGTAATATGAACTGACATGTAATAAATTTACAATGGATGAATGGTTACATTGAAAAAAAATCACCGGCAAATTTTTGCTTAAAGCCAATAACGATAAATTTATTAAAACCTTTTGATCATCCGACAATGTAATTGTAACATAAGGTCGATTAGTTGTTATGTCGACAATCTGATTATATTCCAGACAAATCATCTTCGTTCTTTCTTCTATAATCATTTCCCTTTCATAAAATAAAATATCCTGTTTCATCTTTACATGAGTTTTATATATCGGCAAAATACTTTAAGTCTTCTATCTGATATCTATCCGGCAGTTCATATCCGTTAAACAGAATCGTTGGCGTCGACCGGATTTTTGTCTCGTCAAGCCACGATTTATGCCGTTGGATTTCCAATATTATCGTATCATTATGTTCATCAAACGGATACTTTTTATAAAATTCTTCTCTGTCATCTTTTCCTTTGTCATACCATTCTTCCAGAAATGAGAGGAAAGAACGCAAGTCATTCCGTTGATACATGGCGACAAACAATTTGCCGCTTTTCTCTAATTCTTCACTGAACGACGTAAGAAGGTACTGTATGCAATATCCATTATTCGTCTCCTTTAGCAACTTCGTTAATCTTGTGTGCATCATAGCGCAAGGATTGCAATGTGGATTCGTGACAACGGTAATCCTGTTTTTTGCGTCAGGATTTCCCCAAAGTATCGACGATGAGTTTTTTTCGACTTTATATCCCGGTTGAACTTCCAGCCCGGAAAACATATTCTATTTGCGCATGTTATTGTTAATAATAAATATTCCAATCCCAGCCAAACCGTTATATATAGACAAACCGTCACGTTTTGATTGTCTGATTATTTCCGGCAGCAACCGCCACAAATCGACATTACCTAAATCATATTGTCTCCCTTGGGGAAACAGGAAATCAACAAAACTAATGTCACGTATGTTTTTATGCAGATTGATATCTGTTCGATCTGACAATACATGTCGCCATTCCGGAAGAGCATCGTCTATCAGACTTATATTTTTTTCCAACAGTAAATAATCCATATCGGTAAGATGCATGTCTGCGGTTATATTTTGCTTGACAACGGCAAAAAGTCTATCCAGCAATGTTTTACATAAATGCGCTTCAATATTTTTTTTAATAGACGTAAGAATAAAATAAATAATAGAATTTAGGTACATAAAAGGGACGTGTGAAAACAGATGTGTTTGCATGAATTTATCAAGTTGAAAAACTGTTTCCCCGATAATATCCCTATTATCGCGTTGTATGAAGTAAAGGCCTTTTGAGAACAGAGGGAGGGTTAGCTCTATTTCTTTTTGGAAGTCCGAAATATTCATTTGACCAACAGCCATATCAACTTCCTCCAACACATTATCATCGGCATTTAAAAATCCTTCTTTTATCAGATAATCAAACCCCCAGCCTATTCCACTCAGTCCTTCGGCAAATTTTTCGGGTGCGTTGCTTCCCAATTTATCAAATATAAAACGAATATATTCATCAGAAAAAGTTTCATATCTTTCATCTTCCGTATATCGTGCATAATGATAAAAGAAAATTGCAATACCTAATTTCCCTTGCAATAAGCCATACGGTTTTACCTGTTGAACATTTATATAAAGCACATTGGCAATCTGTTGCAGTATCTCTTTATCCATTGTCTTTTTTTGTTTTTATCACTTTTCTAAAAAAATCTATCAAATCCCGTACATAATCATCAAAGCAAAAAGAACGCCTGTGTTTGAGTACATTTTCCCGGATATTTTGCATGTTCGCGGCATCTTTCAACAAAACAGATAATTCTTCGTATGTATCAAAAAACACGCCCATATTATTCGCTTCGACATGCGATTTCATGGCGACAATATGTTGCTTATTCTTTTTTTGTATCATAGGCAGTCCGGCTGCGGCTAATGTATTCATTCTGGCCGGCATGTTAAGGTCATCCCAGCTTGCATATTTTATGTTTCCATTATTTTGACTGTCAAAACAATGTAGCCATCCGGCGTCATATTTAGAAAATTCTTCTACCCACTTATCCGCCGAACAGTGGGGATGCAGGTGAAAATAGTCAAATGCTATTTTACGGATTTCTTCATTAAAAAGCATTTTTGACTCATAATAATTCTCCATATACAAATGAATATGGATTTTATTGTCTGCCAATATTTTTATATCCTGCGGCGACAAGCCTATGACTCTACCCGGTATAACTGTATGTACATCGCCGTCAGTTTCAGATAAGCGCGTTGAAAAATTAGCGGCGAAATGGCTCATTTTAGGTAAATCTCCATCCATAATAAAAGAAAGTCCCGTATCGGGAATAAACTGTTCATACCATTTCTTTATTTCCGGATTAATATATATTTTTCCATCCGCCTTGTCATATAGCTCTATTAATTTGTCCCATGTCCCGTTTTGCATGCATATGAAGGGGCCTTCTTTAAAATGCCAGACGAAAGGTATACCGGGATTTTTCTTTAATACTTCGTATGCTAATGGAACAACCCCGAAATTTAATGTTGCATAAATGATATCCGGTTGTATTTCCGTCACTCTTTTTTCCCAGTTATCATACGGAATATCCGTCACATTCCCGAAAGGTAAAGGCCCTACCGTCGAGAAGCTGAACGACGGCCTTTCCATCCACAATCCATATAATTTATGTCCGTTTTCTTCAAATGCAAATATCCGTTCCGGATTATATGCTAACTCGCCGACTATCAGTATTTTCAACGGATGTTGTTCTGCGGATATAACTTTAGGCGTTTGATATTCTTTATACAGTTTCTCCTCATCGATAAATTTTGACTGAAATACTTTCATTTTTACCGGCTCTTTTACCTGATAGTATTTCCTGTATATATTCAGTCCTCCTCCATAATTTTCGCTGACCAACCTGTGATGTTGATATGGATGAATAGACCAGAAACATGTTTCTTTGTTTATAAAAACAAATTTACCTTTATCGGTCAGTTTATTCCAAAAGAGGTCAAACAAGTCGTCCGATATCCATTCCTTTCTTGTCGTCCATCTGTCCGGCGTTTTTTTATGGGCGGTTTGTATAAGTTGCAAGCTATAATTATCAAAAAGACCATTTGTTGTCGTTTTTATTTCATGACTTAATGAATCTTTTATTTCCGATTTTGCCATTGAATAAACCAATACGTTTTCTGCCGAATTTTCAAATTCATTTCTTAACAGCGCCAGATGGTTGTCATAATAATAGTCGTCGGACGGCAAATAGGCAATATAATCATATTTTGCGTTATCAAGCCCCTGGTTTATGGCGTATCCGAGACCTCTGTTCACTTCATTTTTGAGATATGTTATTCTATCGTCCTCTAAGTATTCCCGGATAAAACGCTCCGTATCATCCGTAGAGCCGTCATTGACAATGATCAACTCCCATTGCGGGAAGGTTTGCGACAACAGGCTTGAAATGGCTCTTCTGATAAACGCCGCCTGATTATATGCGGGCATTATTATTGAAAATCTTATCATATCTTTATTTATAAACAGGTCAGCCCGCCTTTTATCTGTAAAAAAACCGCTTTCATTTCGCATTTACCAATCTTCATAGTTTTCCATTTTAAATTTTCAAATTAAACAATTAATATATCAAAAGCAAAGATATGGACATCTTTAATCTTGCTCCAAATCTTTTTCTCCGGAATTTCGTGAGCGCATCCATTTTAGTCGATGAGCGTAATTTCTCTTCTATAAATTTTGCCGGACATTTTTATTTGTCTGTGTGTAATTTGTAAATAACAAGCCCCATACGACCTTATACGCAGTACGGTTGCGCAATACAACAAACAAGGCTTCTTGAATTCGGATATATTAACTCTACGTGAATGAAAACTGAAAGTTTTTGACCGGATTTTGAACGTTTTCTTTCTTTATAGTCTTTACTTTTGCGCAAAATTTGTCAAACAAATGACAATCTTTTTATAATGATTACAAATGATATATGATGAAAACAAACAATGCAGTATTTAACAAATGGAACATATCTCTTACCGATAACAAAGACTGGATAGTATTACAATACAAAGAGATTGTTTATATTAAGGCGTTCAATGTATATACGGAAATAATATTATCCGGAGGGAAAACATATTATGTCGCTATATCTCTTGATTTTTTTGAGGGCAATCTGCCCGATATATTTTTCCGAATCCACCGCGCTGTTATCGTGAACATGGGCTATGTTCAAAAAGTGCACAATCGAACCGTCACATTGAAAGACAGCAGGATAAATCTTTCCGTATCTTGCAGAAACGAACGGTCGTTCAAGCAAAAACTGGAAAATAACGTTTTTACCATTACACACTGTACGCATTGCGAAACATGTCCGGATCTGGAAACCTGCGAGATAATCAAACCATATACGAATCCTTCAAAAAAGCAACATTAAAAAATAACATGGAAACATCCGACAACATTTTACTTTCAATAAATATCTGCCTTGTTTTTACCGTTGCGTATTTTTCCGGTTTTTATAAAATAAAAACGCAATGAATAAGGGTTATAAATACGATTACTTACTTGTCGGCGCAGGTCTTTTCAATGCGGTATTTGCGCACGAAGCTGCGCAAGACGGCAAACGATGTCTTGTGATCGAAAAAAGACTTCATGCAGGGGGAAACTTGCATTGCCGACAAATCGAAGGCATCCATGTTCACAGCTATGGAGCTCATATCTTTCACACAAGTAACCGCGTCGTATGGGATTATATGAACCGGTTATGCGAATTCAACCACTACATAAATTCACCCTTAGCAATCTATAAAAACAGGGTTTACAACCTGCCGTTCAATATGAATACCTTTCACCAGTTGTGGGGAATAGTAACGCCAGAGGAAGCTAAAAAAATCATTGACTCTCAACGGGCGAAAATCGACAAGCCGCACAACTGCGAGGAACAGGCGCTCGCTCTTGTCGGCAGAGACATCTACGAAACGCTGATAAAAGGTTATACAGAAAAGCAATGGGGGCGGAAAGTTAGCGAGTTACCCGCTTTCATCATCAGACGAATACCATTGAGGTATACGTACGACAACAATTATTTCGACGACCCTTATCAGGGAATTCCCAAAGGAGGATACAACGGTATCTTCGAGAAATGTTTTGCCTGCGCCGACGTCATGCTGAATACGGATTTCTTTAAAAATCGCCATTTAACCGAACAGGCAAAAACGGTTATCTATACCGGCATGATAGACCGGTATTTCGATTACTGCTTCGGCAATCTGGAATACAGGTCGCTACGCTTTGAAACAGAAACATTGGATACCGGCAACTATCAAGGAAACGCTGTTATCAACTATACCGGCGTCGAAATCCCATACACAAGAATACTTGAGCACAAGCATTTTGACTTCGGCAGGCAGAAAAAGACCGTTATTACGAAGGAATACCCTGTAAACGGGGAAGCTGGACTTGAACCGTATTATCCTGTTAATACGGAAGCAAACAGTCGGATGCTCAACCAATACCGGCAAATGGCGAGCCGTGAAAGTAACCTGTTTTTCGCCGGACGCTTAGGCACGTACCGTTATCTCAATATGGACCAGATTGTACACGAATCGCTCGAACTGTATAAACTTTTAACCCAATAAAATGCTCAATGAAATGTTCAATGAAAGCCGTCGTAGCGTCCATCTTTAATCTCTAAGTTGCGGATAGTTTTTCACAATCATTTTTTACAGTTTCATTTTTTTTCGGCAACCGGTTAAAATTGTGGGCAAAATTACTTTTGAAATACAGAAAAAGTTTGTACGTTTGAAAAAATTTTCTCCATTAATCTATGTTGACATGAAATATATGTATGAAAATCCGAAAATTAAGAGCAAGCTGATCCTGAGCGATTCGCTTGATAAAGATGTAGAACTGTTGCGTGACAAGACGCTCTACAAGTTCATCTGGATTACGGAAGGAGAAGTAGAACTGATCATCAACTACGAATCCTTTATCTTTCACGCAGGCGAAATCGTTTCGCTCTCTTATCTTCACTGCATGAAACTGGGCGCCGTGCGCGGACGCTGTCGCGCCATGCTGTTTAACAACCGTTTCTACCATATCATTGACCACGACAGCGAGGTGCTTTGCAACGGATTGCTTTTTAACGGTTCGCAAAACGTGATCAGTTTCCGAGTCGACGACAAGGACGCTTTCAAACTTAACCGTTTAGTCGACGTCTTTCTCGAAGAACTGGCCTTACACGATTCGATGCAGGACGAAATGCTGCGTATCATCCTCAAACGTACCATTATCCTCTGTTGCCGGTTGGCGCGCAGCAAAGACGGCGTATTTTCGCAACGTTGCGCCCGTTTCGAGATCATGCGCAAATTCTATGCACTCGTGGACGAACATTTCCGCGAAAAAAAACAAGTGCAGGAATATGCCGACATGCTTAACAAGTCGGCCAAAACACTGGCCAACATCCTCTCGTTCTATCACCGTCCGCCGGCTATCAAGGTGATTCATAACCGTATCATTGCCGAAGCCGAAAGGCTGTTATATTATACCTCGAAGTCGTCGAAGGAAATCGCCTTCCTGCTCGGTTTTGAAGAACAAGCCCTCTTCAGTCGCTTTTTCAAAAATATGACAGGGATGAATACCACCCAGTTCCGCCGACAGTCACGGCATCTGATGCGTGCATAACATAAGTTCATATACAGGTTAATTCATATTTTTCATATATTCTGAGGGGGACTTGCCATACTGTCTTTGGAAGATAGTCGAGAAATAGGCCGGCGATGAGAATCCGACGAGGAATGCTATTTCATTGATGCGTTTCTCGCCGGAGCGCATTATTTCAACGGCTTTTTTCAGGCGTACCATACGAATAAAATCCACCGGCGACAAGCCGGATATTCCTTTCACTTTCCTGTACAAACTTGAACTGCTCATGTTCATTTCGCCGGCAAGCATTTCCATGCTGATGTTTTTGTTCGTCAGATGCGCTTCAATATATCCATTCAATTTATTTATGAAAATATCGTCAACAGGCGTCATTACTAACGATTGTATCGGGATCAACGGTTTTTCCAAATAAGATCTATGTAGTGCCAATCTGCTTTTTAACAGATTTTCTATCTGCGCATGAAGATGTTCCAATGAAAACGGTTTCTCCATATAGGCATCAGCTCCTTTGTTAAGGCCTTTAAGACGCGACTGCATATTATGTTGCGCCGTCAGGATGATAAACGGAATATGGCTGAACCTCACATCGTTTTTCACCGCATTGCACAACTCAAAACCATCCATCACAGGCATCATGATATCGCTGATTATCAAATGCACCATATTTTTATTCAACAGATCTAAAGCTTCTTTCCCGTTACCGGCCTCCAACGTTTCATAACTGTTTTTTATCTCCTCTGAGATAAACTTGCGCATACAGGGCTGGTCTTCGACGATCAACAACACGGGTTTATCCGACTTCCGTTTTCCCGACGACACAACGACTTCGCTTTCCCCGTCTTCCTCCGACGTCTGTGATTCGCCGAGATCAAAATTATAATCTTTTTGCCTGACCGGTAATGTGAGAATAAAGCGGCTCATTCCGTCGTTCGTTGCCTCATAAATAAGACTTCCGTTATGAAAATCGGCCAGCGTACGCGAGAGGGATAATCCGATACCGCTACCCTGTATGGTTTCCGTCTCTTTCATCCGGTAAAAAGGTTTGAATATCTGTTCGCGTTCTTCTGCGGGGATCGGTAAGCCGTCGTTTGTGATCGCTATCTTAAAATTGCCATCCGGATTACTGGCTGCGACAACCTCCAGATGGATGTATTCGCCCGAATATTTAAGGGCATTGGACAGGAGGTTGGTCATAATCTTTATAAAAGCGTCCCTGTCAATATAGGCAAACAAATGTTTTTCAGGCAAATCGGCGGAAAAACGTTTGTTCTCATCTTTGAAAGCGCTCAAAAAGGGTATCAGGATATTATCGAGAACGACCGACACATTTGTTTTAACAAAATTCAGACGGAATCCCCGGCTTTCCGTTTTCCTGAAATCAAGCAGTTGGTTGCTGAGAGCCAACAGCCGCTGTGTGTTTTTTTCTATCATCATCAGGTTTTGCTTCGTATTTTCCGTACCTTCGCCCGAATTGATAATTTTTTCAAGAGGCGCTTTAATAAGTGTCAACGGCGTACGTATCTCGTGTGTGATAAACGTAAAAAACTGTATTTTGGCATTATACAGTTCTTTTTCTTTTTCCACTTCAAAAAGTTCCTGATTGCGCTGTGCATTTCTTATGAACGACTGTTTTTTATATCTGTAAAAAACAACGGCCAACCCCGACAGCAGAAATATATAAAATATAATCGCCCAGCTTGTCGCCCAGAAAGGAGGCGTTATGACGATGTGCAGGATCTGTTCGTTATCCTGCCACATACCGCTGCTGTTGGTCGAACGGACTTTAAACGTATAATCGCCGGGCGCCAGACTTGCAAATGTAACTTCCCGGTTCGTCCCCATATAAACCCATTCCTTATCACTCCCCTCCAGCATATATGCGTATTTCACGGCATCGGGCGAGGTATAACTCAATGCTATGTATGAAATAGTAACCGTCGCCGAATTATACGGCAGCCTGAGTTCATAAGGATTCCCGGAGGCGTCGTTTACCGGATATTTATCCTTATGCGGATTCTCCGGCGCCTGAACTCTTGTGATATAAAGCGAGGGCACATGCATATCTTTTGTGAAAGCGCCGGGAGTAAACGATATCATGCCATTTACGGTTCCCATGTAAATCGTCCCATTTTCATCCTTGTAAGAAGATGAAAAATTAAACTGCGTCTCATGAAGTCCATCGGTATACGAATACGTATGCATACTGTGCGTATCGGGGTTAAACTGTACCAGGCCATTCGACGTAGATATCCAAAACATATTATTTTCATCCTCTACAATTCGGTATATCACATTAGCGGGCAATCCGTCCTTTGTCGTGATCCGGCTAAACGAATCGGTATATTCGTTATATAACGACAATCCATAGTATGTCGCAACCCAGATACGGCCTTTGGAATCTTCAAATACGGAGGTAATGTTGGATGTGCCAAGCCCCCTGCCGTCACGTCCCTGTGAACCGGCATAATACGCAAGGCGCTCTTCTTTTAACGTCCCGTCGGTGTCTGTATACGACGGCGTATACTTATACAACCCGTTATTCGTTGCCGCCCAGATATTCCCTTTCTTGTCTTCCGTAATCTGCCTAACCATGCCGAAGGCGTCTTTCCATTTCGAGAAAGCGTCCGTTTTCTTATCGTAAATATCGACGCCAACAGATGTTCCGACGAGTAAGTCGCCCTTTTTTGTCTTATAGAAACACAAAATAAAATTTGAAGAAAGTCCGTTATTCGTATGATTGTAATTCTTTAAAATCTTTCCCGTCGGGATGTGAAACAAATCGATACCCTGATTGAAATACCCTATCCACAAGGTATCGCCATCAGCGTACAATCCGTGTATATTAGAGGTGATAAGCCTGCATTCATCATTACACAACGAATAATGAATCATCACGTTTGTTTTCGGATTAAAATGGTTTATACCGTTATCTTCCGTGCCTAACCACAGATTGCCGTATTTATCGGGGCATATTTCGCGAACTGTATTACCAAGCATTCCGGGATGCGTTTTCCCTCCAATATAACGGGTAAACTGATTATGATTCCCCGGCAAATAGTTAATCCCTCCGAAAAAAGAGCTTACCCATACGCCTCCTTCCCTGTCTTTGATTATCGAATAAACGGCATTGTCGGCTATCGCATAATCATTTACCAGCGATTTACGAAGGTTCGTTACCGATTTATCTATCAAATTATAAATAAAAACGCCCGATTCCGAAGCTATCCAGTAAACGTTTGCACTGAAGCGGGTTATCGAACGTACGTGTATATTGGGGATAATCGTTTCAAGTTGCTTACTGTACCGGTTATAAAATATCAACCCTTCGAGATCCGTACCGATGAAAAAGCTCCCCTGCGGCACTTCCAGTAATGAAGTAATGACATTCAACTTATTCTCCACATAGTCATAAAGCGATACTATCCTGTTGAATTTGTCTATTACAGGATTATAGGTAAACAGGGACATGGCATCGGCAAATATGGGTATCCCCTGTTCTGTCATCGCGACCGTCACTGAATGCAGGTTGTAATCGTCGAAATGGTATATGCTCGACGTCTTTGTCCGGAAATTGTATTTCATTATGTTAAAATAGTCTCTGAACCATAAGTTACCTTCACGATCTTCGAGTATCTGTTCCGAATAATAGACGGGCGATTGTGCGTCTAACCTGAAGGGATAAAACGTATCAGTTTCGTAATCATAGTAACATACACCTCCTAACGTACAGACCCATATCCTGCCCGACGAATCTTCGAAAAGGCTGATTATACGGTCATTCTGGAGCGTTTTGTCGCTACCCGGCCGATCGTCGCGACGAAAAATCCGAAACGAATAACCGTCGAAACGATTCAGCCCGTCGTCCGTGCCGAACCATACAAAACCCCGTGAATCCTGTAGCGAACAATATACGGTATTATGCGACAATCCATCCCTGTTGGTATAATGCCTGAAATAATAATTATCGGCATTCATACCAAAAACAGCGTCTTCAGTTCCAACGCGGAAAAACGTCAATACGCACAATATCAAAATAAATCTTTCCCGTTTCAATGTTTTATCTTTGTTTTCATAAAATACCGTTTTCATAAAATACCGGATATAATATGCAAATATATAATAAAGTATTGCAACTTAAAAACAGACAACAGATTAAAATGAGGCAAGTTTTTTCATAATGTATTAAAAACTAACCCGTTTTTATATACAATTGCATGAATCGTGAAAGATTTTGAATGAATATTGAATGTTTTTTTTCTTTACTATCTTTATTTTTGCACAGGATTTTATTTGATATGAATCCGCCACATAAGGAACGATTTATTACATTAACTATATATTGGTATTAATTTAAAAAATTTGCGCCATGAGAATAAAAAATTTGTTTTTTATATTCGTCATTTTAGTTTTGGGATTGTTTTACAGTTGCAATCCCCCTTCGGCTTCTTCGCCGAATTTTTTCGACCCGGTCAAAAAAAACACGCTCCGGGCGCCTGCTTATCCTCTAATTACAATCGATCCGTATACAAGTGCATGGTCATTTACGGATCATTTATACGATGACGTAACGCGCCACTGGACAGGAGCAAACTATCCGTTGCTTGGGGCGCTTCGCGTCGACGGTGTATCCTATCGTTTTATCGGCATAAATGACTTGCCGTTAGAAACTGTCCTGCCGACATCTGCCGTAGAACGCTGGGAAGCTACATATACCGAAAAGAAGCCCGACGGGAAATGGACGGAAGTTGCATACGACGACCGAACGTGGGAAAAAGGGAAGGCGGCGTTTGGCACGTCCGGCATGCCTGACCTCTCCACAAAATGGGACGGCAAAGATATATGGGTACGCCGCACGTTCGAACTCAACGAAGACTATTCCGACAAACCGGTTATACTGGAGTATTCGCATGACGATATTTTCGAATTGTATATCAATGGCGTACAGGTCGTAGCAACCGATTACAGCTGGCGCAACCATGTGATGCTGGAGCTAACCGGGGAAGCAAAGAAAACGCTTACACCGGGAAAAAACATTATCGCCTCCCATTGCCATAATCGTACCGGCGGCGGATATACGGATTTCGGGCTTTATTTAAAAGATGAATCGGTAAATACATTCGAAACGACCGCCATACAGAAATCCGCTAACGTACTGCCGACACAGACGCATTATACATTCGCCTGCGGACCGGTGGAGCTGGATGTTATATTCACTTCGCCTCTGTTGTTAGACGACCTCGACCTGGTATCTACGCCGGTTAATTATATCTCTTACCGGATACGACCGGTAGACGGGAATGAACACGATGTGCAAATATATCTGGAAGCGACGCCGGAATGGGCAATTAACAATCCGGGGCAGAAAACGGAAACCGGTTTGTTTGATAATGAGAAATTTGTCTACGCTAAAACCGGCACAACCGAACAGCCGATTTTACAGAAAAAAGGCGATAATGTCCGTATCGACTGGGGATATTTTTATCTTGTCGCGGGAAAGAAAAACAACGCTGCTATACGCATCGGCGAATATGTAGATATGAAAGAGCATTTCATAAAAACCGGAAATATTGCGCTGCCGGATATGCAGGAAACAAAAACAAACAGCTCCTCTGTCGTGCTGGCTTTCAGCGAAGACTTCGGAACGGTCTCCGCCGCATCGGAAGGTTATGTCATGCTCGGATACGACGACATCTATTCCCTGCAATATTTCCATGAAAACAGGCAGGGGTACTGGAAACACAACGGGAAAACAGACATTCTGCAAGCATTTGAAAGAGCTGACAAAAACTATCGGGATGTTATGAAACGTTGCGACATCTTCAATACAAACATGATGAACGACGCTGAAAAAGCCGGAGGAAAAGAGTATGCCGAGTTATGCGCTTTGGCATACCGTCAGGCTATTTCGGCACACAAGCTCATCGAAGATAAAGATGGTAACCTTATTTTCCTGTCGAAAGAAAATTTCAGTAACGGTTCCATCGGTACGGTAGACATCACATATCCTTCCTCACCGTTGTTCCTGATTTATAATCCCGACTTGTTGAAAGGGATGATGACACCGATCTTCTATTTCAGCGAAAGCGGCAAGTGGAACAAACCGTTCCCGGCGCACGATGTCGGCTCCTACCCGATAGCAAACGGACAAACGTATGGAGGTGATATGCCGGTTGAAGAGGCCGGGAATATGCTGATCCTGACAACAGCGATCGCAATCGTGGAAGGAAATGCCGAATATGCAAAACGACACTGGCCGATACTGACAACGTGGGCAAATTATCTGCTTGAAGAAGGACTTGACCCTGAAAATCAACTTTGTACGGACGATTTTGCAGGCCATTTCGCCCATAATGCCAATCTTTCCATAAAAGCAATCATGGGCATCGCCGGATACGGAAAAATCGCCGATATGATAGGAGAAAAAGAAACGGCGGCAAAATATATCAACACGGCAAAAGATATGGCTCGCCAATGGATACAAATGGCAGACGACGGCGAACATTATCGCTTGACTTTCGACAAACCGGATACATGGAGCCAAAAATATAATCTCATCTGGGATAAATTGTTCGGATTGAATATTTTCCCGGAAGAAACGGCGAAAAAAGAAGTAGCCTATTATCTGACCAAACAAAATAAATACGGCCTGCCTTTGGACAGTCGCAAAGACTATACCAAAACCGATTGGATTATCTGGAGCGCTTGCCTTGCCAATGATGAGGAAGACTTCCGGAAAATCATGCTCCCCGTCCATGTTTATGCCAACGAAACCGTATCGCGCATACCGCTGAGCGACTGGCATGACACGAAAGACAGCCGCTCCATGAATTTCCGTGCACGCTCCGTCGTCGGCGGATATTTCATGAAAATGCTGGAAAACAAAATGCGGTCATGCACCCGTATTCCGGAAAATAAAAAAACGGAAACGAATACAAGTACGGTAACGGATGCGAAACGCACTTATAGAAACCCGGTAGTCGCTTATAGCTTACCCGACCCGTCCATCATCAAAGCAGACGACGGATATTTCTATCTTTATGCTACGGAAGACATACGCAACACCCCTGTCCATCGGTCGAAAAACCTTGTCGAATGGGAACATATCGGCACCGCTTTCACGAATGAGACACGCCCGACATTCGAACCCAAAGGTGGATTATGGGCGCCGGATATTAACTATATCAACGGACAATATGTACTTTATTATTCCATGTCGCGCTGGGGAGGACACTGGAGTTGCGGCATCGGCGCCGCTATTTCCGATAATCCCGAAGGGCCGTTTACGGATAAGGGGCCGCTGTTTATCAGTAAAGAGATTGACGTGGAAAATTCAATTGACCAATTTTATATTGAAGAATCCGGAAAAAAGTATTTATTTTGGGGTAGTTTTCATGGAATATATGCAATAGAACTTTCCGATGACGGACTCGCCATAAAAGAAGGCGCGGAAAAGAAACGGATTGCCGGCAATGCATACGAAGGCGTTTATATACATAAAAACAACGGTTTTTACTATATGTTCGCGTCCATAGGCTCTTGCTGCGAAGGCGTTAACAGTACTTATACAACCGTTACGGGACGTTCGGAGAATCTGTTTGGGCCCTATTTGAACAAGGCCGGAAAAGATATGTTGGAAAATCACCATGAGATTTTGATTCGCGGAAACGACCGATTTGTTGGGACAGGGCATAACTCGGAAATCGTCCGGGATGGCGAAGGCAATGACTGGATTCTATATCACGCAGTAGATAAGAACAATGCGAAAGGACGTGTGCTGATGCTTGACCGCATACACTGGAATGACGATTGGCCGGAAATAACCGGCTCAACGCCGTCGACCGAAGCAAAAGTGCCTGTATTTCCCCGATAAATTTTGCCGGACATCTTTATTCGTCGATGTGGAATATCGAAGATTTCATGTACATTTTAGAACTTTACATTTTACTAATTATTTAAATATTTAATTTTAAGAACTATGAAAAAAGTATTTTTGACAGTTTGCGCGTTTTCGATGATGTTCAGCGTGCAGGCACAGTGGAAACCCGCAGGAGACAAGATTAAAACCCAATGGGCGGAACAAATTAATCCTCAGCAGGTATTGCCGGAATATCCGCGCCCGCTGATTGAACGCAGTATGTGGAGTAACCTGAACGGACTCTGGGAATATGCTATCGCTCCGCGTGGAACTTCGGAACCGGCATCATTCGATGGACAAATCCTTGTTCCTTTCTGTGTCGAATCATCCCTCTCCGGCGTCATGAAAGAAGTGGGCGAGCGGAACGAACTCTGGTACAAACGCGAATTTACGATCCCGTCCAATTGGAAAGGAAAAAACGTCGCGCTTAACTTTGGCGCTGTCGACTGGAAAGCCGATGTATTTGTAAACGACATTCATATCGGATCCCACAAAGGCGGTTATACCCCATTCTCATTCGACATCACTCCGTTCCTTACCGGAAAAACAAAACACAAATTAGTTGTCCGCGTATGGGATCCGACAGATCGAGGATTTCAACCGCGCGGCAAACAAGTGAACAAACCCGAAGGGATATGGTATACGCCGGTAACGGGAATATGGCAAACCGTATGGCTGGAACCGGTTTCCGCAAACCATATCACGGCGATCAAAACGATCCCTTCTATCGAAAGCAGCTCGTTGAACGTCACCGTTTCTACCTCCGAATGTAAATCAAACGACCTCATCGAAGTAAAATTAATAGACAAAGGGCAGGTCGTTGCGACGGCTAAAGGATTGGCAGGAAACGAATTGCGTCTGGGAGTAGAAAATCCGACATTATGGGATACACAAAATCCGTATTTATATGATATGAAAGTAGCCATCATTTCGGCCGGAAAAACTGTTGATGAAGTAAAGTCATATACCGCTTTCCGTAAAATCTCCGCCCAACGCGACGAAAACGGCCTTATGCGCATGCAATTGAATAACAAAGATCTATTCCAATATGGGCCGCTCGACCAGGGATGGTGGCCCGACGGATTATATACGGCACCGACGGACGAAGCGTTGCTTTACGACATTAAGAAAACAAAAGAATGGGGCTTCAATATGATCCGCAAACACGTAAAAGTGGAACCGGCGCGCTGGTATTATCATTGCGACAAAGAAGGCATACTCGTCTGGCAGGATATGCCGAGCGGAGATATGGGCAACCGCTGGGAACCTCACAAATACAATGGAGGAACAGACAAAGAACGCACGCAGGAATCTATCGATAACTTTTACCGGGAGTGGAAGGATATCATGGATTTATGTATCTCTAATCCATCGGTAGTCGCATGGGTTCCTTTCAACGAAGGATGGGGACAGTTCCAGACGGAAAAGGCCGCCGCCTATACCAAGGCATACGACCCTTCCCGCTTGGTGAATCCGGCAAGCGGAGGCAACCACCGTCCTTGCGGCGACATTATCGACCTTCATAATTATCCGGGGCCAAGGATGTTCCTCTTCGACGCCGAACGCATAAATGTATTGGGCGAATATGGTGGAATCGGCCTTGCTTTGGAAAATCACCTGTGGTGGGATAAACGTAACTGGGGTTACGTCCAGTTCAAAAATGAAAATGAAGTGACGGCCGAATACGTGAAATATGCAAAAGAACTTCAGGGGATGGTGAAACGCGGTTTCTCCGCCGCCGTTTACACGCAAACGACAGACGTCGAAGGCGAAGTTAACGGACTGATGACATACGACCGTCGGAAAATCAAAATTAACGAAGCCGAAGTGCGCAAAGCAAACCAATCCGTAATTAACGAACTGTCAAAATAACACACAAAATGCTGCGGCCGTTGATTCTTACGGCCGCAGCATTTTTTTTTCGCCCACTCCGGCATATTGGATAAAGTCTGTTCGGTATCAAATGAGAGGCATATGACAAATTGGATTCGGCTTTGTCATCTCAATTCTTTTAAATCAAAACAAACTATAATCGGATTTTTTTCTTCGTCATGAGAAATGCCATACAGAAAGTTATCTTCCCGGTCTACAGCAATACGCTTAATTGGATAATCAGTTAATATTTCAAACCTATTTTCTCCATTCCAATCAAATACCCTTATCCTGTTTGCGTAGTATACATCCCCTTCTTCTGCGGAAATTCCCAAAAATAAAGCGTATATATTATTGTGAGAGGATGTAATATCCCTAT
>JAIRMH010000114.1 GCA_031258835.1 Tannerella sp. | reverse complement strand
AACGAAGTTGGAAGCAATCTTCGCTTTTTCGATGAACAGTCCGAGGCTTTCGATTCCTTTCAGGTTTTCATCCCGCATACCGTGGCGTATGCCGATCGTATATTTTCCGGTATCGGGGAAGATATAATGATTGCGAAGTCGGAATCGGCTTTGAAAGAGTGTGATACCGTTGCCGTTCCATTTTCCGAAATCATCTGCAAGCATACATTCTATCGTGTCTTTTAACGAAACGCCGTTCGGCTGCAGTTCTTCGCAAAGTAACCACAGGTTTTGATAAGCGTACATGTCGTTGTTACGTATTTGCAACAAGATGTCATAAGGTATGGAACGGTCTTTTATTTCAAACTCAAAATGATATTCCGACTGTTTGTCCCACGCGTTGCCGCGTATGGACAGGAATTTGTTATAAATGGTATCGTTGCCGCATGAAACGCAAAAACATGAAGCGATCATTACAATGCTTAATATACTGTTCGACAAAAATGGTCTCATTTGTATTCGTTTTTTATACCGTCATCCGTATTGCGAGTATTACATGTTTCCGGTTCGACCGCAACGCACGCTTGTCTTTATTGGTGTTATGCGTGTTCATCCGTATTGCGAA
The DNA here is from genome assembly GCA_031258835.1 of Tannerella sp. Taxonomy (GTDB): domain Bacteria; phylum Bacteroidota; class Bacteroidia; order Bacteroidales; family Tannerellaceae; genus Tannerella. Next base: position 8,615 of record JAIRMH010000114.1, on the reverse strand, counting down.
CTTTGTCTTTTTCGTTGTTATGGACGTTTTTTTTCTTTTTCTTCTTTTTTTTCACTTTATCGAAGCGCGAAATGCTGTCCTCTAAAATATCATTTGATTCGCGCTTTTCCTCTTTCACCTCCGAATCGTTCAATAGAGAGAAAGGTTTCGTACCGTTTTTATTCATTTGTATGATGTCAAAAGCCCTCTGCGAGGATATCGTTACGAGGTTTACGGGAATATTCTTATCGGTGGAATAAGTGATTTCTTTCCTTAAGATATCCGTTTTGAAATGATAATAAGTAGTATCTGCCGTAGAAAGCTCTATTTTACGCGAAGGATGTTGTTTACGCCCTTCGACGTAGGCGTCGACTTCATAATTAAGGCAGCATTTGAGCTTTGCGCATTGACCGGCGAGTTTTTGGGGGTTCATCGACAGATCCTGATAACGTGCGGCATCGGTAGCTACCGATATAAAATTACTCATCCACGCCGAACAGCAAAGTTCGCGTCCACACGGACCTATTCCACCGATTCGGCCGGCTTCCTGACGCGCGCCTATTTGTTTCATTTCGATGCGGACATGAAATGTCTCGGCCAGAATTTTTATCAGTTGGCGAAAGTCAACCCGTTCGTCGGCTATATAATAAAATATCGCTTTGTTGCCGTCGCCCTGATATTCCACATCGCCAATTTTCATATTAAGGCCAAGGTCTATTGCTAACTGGCGTGAACGAATCATCGTTTCGTGTTCGCGTTTTTTCGCTTCTTCATATTTGTCAAGATCCGATTGCCGGGCAAAACGATATACTTTTTTCGGTTCTTCATCAAAACGATACCGGTTTTTTTGCATCTGCAGTAAGACTAGTTTTCCTGTCAGCATCACCGTCCCTATATCGTGTCCCGGAGAGGATTCTACGGCTACAATATCGCCTTTTTTCAGCGGTAAATGATCCTTGTTGAGAAAATACCCTTTGCGGGTGTTCTTAAATTGGACCTCCACAAAATCCGTAGCTGTCTGCGCTTCGTTGATATCGCATAACCAGTCGTAGTTATTGAGCTTGTTTCTTGCTCGGGAACAGCCTTTGACGCTCAATCCGCAGCAACAACCTTTACCATGAATAAATTTCATATTTTTCAGTTGTCGGTTAAATCAGATGATGCTTTTTAAAAATTTTCCGGATAGCTTCCAGCGCATAATCCAATTGCTCTTTTTTATGGGTTGCCATTAACGAAAAACGTATCAACGAATCATGTGAAGCTACGGCAGGAGAAACGACCGGGTTGACGAATATCCCGACATCGAACAGTTCCTTTACAATAAGGAATGTCAGCTCGTTATCGCGTATGAATAACGGGATGATTGGGGTAGAAGTGTACCCGATCTCGCAACCCATCTGCCGGAATCCATCCAACGCATAGTTTGTCAGGCTCCATAAGTGTTCAAATCGTTCGGGTTCGCTAAGCATGATGTCTAATGAGGCATTTGCTGCGGCAATTGATGCAGGCGTACAACTTGCACTGAAGATGTATGTACGTGAATGATGCCGCAGGAAGTTGATCGTGTCTTCATCGGAGGCAATGAATCCTCCGAGAGATGCGAATGATTTACTGAATGTTCCCATTATCAGGTCTATGTCTTTTGCGACACCGAAATGGTCGCATGTGCCGCGCCCCTGTTTTCCGAGAACTCCTATGCCGTGCGCTTCGTCGATCATCACGCTTGCATTGTATTTTTTTGCAAGACGCACGACTTCAGGCAGATTGACGATATCGCCTTCCATGCTGAAAACACCGTCTGCGACGATTAGTTTTATCTTGTTCGGATCGCATTTTTGAAGCTGCTTTTCCAACGATTCCATATCGTTGTGTTTGTATTTCAACTTGTTTGAAAACGAAAGACGGATACCTTCTATGATGGATGCATGGTTAAGTTCATCCCAGATGATATAGTCTTCGCGACCGGTGACACATGCTATGACGCCTGCGTTAACCTGAAAGCCTGTTGAAAACGTTATTGCGTCGTCTTTCCCGACAAATTCAGCTAATCGTTTTTCTAATTTGACGTGTATGTCTAACGTTCCGTTCAGGAAACGTGATCCGGCACACCCTGTTCCATATTTTTTAATGGCTTCTATTGAGGCTTCCTTTACTTTAGGGTGGTTTGTCAAACCTAAATAAGCGTTCGAACCGAACATTAACACCTTCTTACCATTAATGATAACTTCTGTATCCTGATCGCTTTCTATTTCACGAAAATAAGGATATATTCCGGCAGCTTTTACTTTCCGGGGAGTATCGTATTTTGCAAGTTTTTCTCTTAATAAGTTCATAGTCAACTTGGAATTATATTATAATATTCATATGTAAAGCCATAAAGACAGTGCAAAAATAATAAAAAGGAATGATATCCCTATAATTTGGCGACAAAATTGTAATTTTGTCGCCAAATTATTGCAGATGAAAAATGAACTAAAGAAGATATGCACGATCGTAAACCCGGTTTCTGGTACCGGAACGAAAGATAAAATTCCGGATATGATCACATCGTGTTGTCAAGAACGAGGCATATCAATGTATGTCAGATATACAGAGAGTGTCGGCCATGCAAAAACACTTACGTTGGAAGCCATGGAGAACGACGTGGATTGTGTGATTGCGGTAGGAGGCGACGGAACGGTGAACGAAATTGCCCGGAATCTGCTTTATACGGATGTTATACTGGGTATCATACCGAAAGGATCGGGCAATGGCCTTGCGCGTGAACTTAATATACCAATGGATACGAAAAGCGCTGTTGATGTTATTTTTTCGGGACACACAACGGTGATTGACGCTTGTAAGGCCAATGAAAGACTGTTTTTCTGTACTTGCGGAGTCGGTTTTGATGCGGCGGTGAGTAAAAAGTTTGCAAGAGAAAAACGTCGCGGCTCTTTGACTTATGTGAAAGACGTCGTTGCGAATTGTCTTAAATACGAGCCTGAAGTATATGAACTGAATGTTGATCATCATTCGATCAGGGAAAAAGCGTTTCTTATAACGTGTGCAAACGCCGCCCAATACGGTAATAATGTTTTTATAGCTCCGAATGCCGACATCAATGACGGTAAGATTGACATAACGATCTTATCGCCGTTTAATGCATTTGATATAGGCCCCCTGGCGTTGCAATTGTTTACGAAAACGATTGATAAAAACAGTAAAATAAAAACTATCAGGGCAAAGGAAGCGCAGATTGTACGACAGAAAGCGGGCATCATGCATGTTGACGGAGAACCTGTCATGGAACCGGAAGAAATAAATATCTCTGTGATCAATTCGGCGATTCATATTTTTACTCCGGAGAGTATTTCGTTTGCGGAGGGCGTACAACGGCGCATAAATGAAGTATTCCGGTTTTTTGAAGACAGATTTCCCTCTCTTCCGAATTTTACCGGTCACAGGTAAAATCCTTAACCTGTTCAAGAGAAACATGCGGAGTAGCGTCGTTTTTCTTTCGTTTTTACAGATAAAAATCTTTGGTTAACTCTTGGTATTGTCGGGTTCGCTTTCGTTCATTTGTTTCCAAGACAAGGATGTCCGTTGTGTGTCTTTTTCCCGGAAGATTTTTGGCGGACAGTTCAATCAGAAATCGTTTGGACATTGATCCTTCTACCGAAATGACGTCCGTACGGCGTATTCGGTATAATCGGTGTGTGGCTATTATAAAATCGAGTTCTCCGGAAAGTTGAATGGGTAAGATGAAGGCCAGTCGTCCGTCTTCGGATAACATTTTCATTGCATGTTCGATCAGAAGCCTGAGCGGAAGCGTGTCATTGTGACGCGCCGCAGTTCTTTTTTGATCCGGACTTTTCAATGAATCTGCAAAAAACGGAGGATTCGAAACAATCAGGTCATATTTTTTAGCCGTCGTATATTCGGGAAACGATTGATGAATAACGTTTATCCTGCTTTTGAACGGTGACTTTTCGATATTTTCAAAAGACTGTTCGCAGGCTTCTTTGTCGATTTCAATTGCATCAATTTCCGCACTCGTATTTCGCTGTGCGATCATCAGGGCGATAAGTCCTGTTCCGGTGCCGATATCCATAACGGAACAGGTCGTGTTGTCAACCGGAACCCAAGCGCCAAGCAAAACGCCGTCTGTCCCGACTTTCATCGCACATTTATCGTGCCTTACGGAAAATTGCTTAAAATGAAAATACGGATTGGACATAATGATTAATAACCTTCCATTATTCTGACGGGGCCGATTAGTCCGGAAGGCTCAAGGCGGATTTTTTCCGTTCGTATGCCTCTGTTATTGTTCTGCAAAACTATGTTTGTAGAAGTAAGACGGTCATTGCCGTGTGAGATTTCATCTCCGGAAACCCTGTTGTACCACGAATTAATGACTTTTATTTTCAGCGTGTTGTCTCCATTTTTCAAGTCTTTGCTTATGTCGACCCTGAAAGGTTTTGTCCAGACGGTTCCTTTCTCTTTCCCGTTAATTGTAACAACCGCTATGCCTACATCTTTGACGTCTTCTAATTGCAGATAGTATGATTTGTCTTTTTCGGGGGTGAATTCAATTGCGAAGGTCTTATTATAAACGGCAGCGCCGGAATAGTATTTGATACGTTCGTCGGCATGTTCGGACCAGTCTGTGAGTTCGGGAAACGTTACCGATTCGGGACCTCCCCATTTGGGATCGAAATTTACCGTCCATGAGCCGGTGATTTCTTTTACCAGTCGATAATCGGGGGCGTTGTTTTCTTCTGTACCCTGTTCGGTTACGGAAATGGGTTCGTTAAACACGACAAACGCGGCGCCATAAGGTTCGAGGATCAGTGGGGTGGACGTCAGTCCGTCTTTTTGTGAAAAAGATTTTGCCTCTCTGATAGCGCCCGTAAGCGCATCCCATATTTCCGGTCTGAAACCGGAGACGCGAAAAGAACATGTTATCTTTTGCCGTTCCTCCGTTTGGTTACTGACGAAATAGACATCTTTTCCCGCTACGGCATAGTGGATATAGTCAAAATCGGTTTTGCTTTCATTATTCATAATTGAAAAATCGGGTTTGACACCGACATTCATCAGAAATTCACGAGCCGAAACGCCCCATGCGACAGAGCCTTTGCCGTATGTTTTCTTTCCTTTTTCGGAGGTGTCGTTTCCCCATATTTTGTTGGACAGTTCCCGAAATTGTTTTTGCGCATTGTCGCCTCCGGTTAAACTTATATATCGTTCCGGCTTATATCCGATGATAGAAGCTCCTTTTTGCAATAATTCATCAATTTTTTTCAACGCGTCAAGCGATAATATTTTATGGTCAGGAAGAACCAGAACGCTGTATTCGATGCCTCCCGGTACGACTAATTTTCCGTTCTTTACTTTCAACTTCAGCAGTATCTCTTCATTCGTGACATCATAATCGAAACCCGGCATAACGCCTGCCGGATCGTAATGTTTGTAAGGGAAAACGTTCGGCACGTGGTCTCCGTAATAGTAAAGCGCATCGGCAATGAATTTCCCGTTTTGGACAATTACTTGCGTACGGTTCAAATAATCAATAAAAGGTGCGGATTCATTCCACCACGTAATTTGCGGATTAATATGCGTGCCGGCGAAGTATTCCTGCCCCGGCAAACCCATTTCGGAAGGTGAGCAGGTGAATGTATGGAAATACAGCCGGTTCAGTCCGGCGCAAATCTCATGATCAAAAGACGACTTTTGGTCGCGCCATAACTCATCATTCCAATGTGGTCCGATCGTTGTAAAAGATTCGGCCCCGACAATTTTTTTACCATAGATGTGCGCTGCCGACGATGCTTGTTTTAAAAAGAAGCGATCTTGCGGACGAGGACGATGTGGAGAAGGAGACCAAAATTCGCTCATGACAATATCGCTAAAACTGTAATTTTTTATTCCGTCGAACGGCCCGGCATGCGGTCCTGCCGATTCGGGTTGTATGCCCATGTTGTATTTGTGGGCGAGTTCTGCGAAACGGGCGTAATGGTTATTTGCAACCAGATCGGCTATCGTCTTTCGAAAATCGGCGAGGAAAGCGTTCGAGGTATTCGCGTCCTCGATGATATATCCGGCTGTTACGGGCAGGTATATTAACGGATCATAGCCTCGGTACGACTTAAATTCTTCCCGGAAATTGTCCGTCCAGTTCATGCCTCCGCACTCCCAGCTATCGGTTTCCATATATTTAAGAGTTGTACCGGTATGATCGCCCGAAGATTTCAGAATAGGCTCGACAACATCTTTCCAGTAAAACTCAAAGGCGTCTCTACTCATGTAGTCAAGTACATTTCCTTGCCAGTCGCCGCTTGATGTCGATACTTTAGCATTTGTACAGGTATAACCGATACGTATGATACTCCATTCGCCGTCCGGAGCATTCCATGTGAGAACGCCGGCGTCATCCATGTTTCGGGTAATATTAATGATATTTTCTTTTTTTATTTTATAAGTCGTTTGCCCGGTCGTTGTATTGTCAGGGCGAGCGTTATCAAGCAGGAAACGACAATCGGGAGCCGACCCGCCCAGTTCGTGAAGACCAAGTTTAAGATTCAGGAACGATAACCTCTCGTTTGTTACATTTTCGTTTTTCAAAGGAAGCGCCAGTATGGCAATGTCTTTATAAAAATCATTATTTATATGCAGAGGAATATCCAATGAAACATTTACGGTAGAACCTCCTGAGATTTTCGTTTCCGCGAAAGTCAATTGTTTGGCCGCATATTGCGGCGTGACGCGCGGACCGCCCAGATTCCATCCGCTTTGTATATTAAAGCCTATTTCCAGCCCTAATCTTTTCGCTTCGTCCAGAGCGAAGGTAAATAAATCGATCCATTCGTCCGATCCGAACAGAGGCCCGGCCGGTATATCCTTATTGCCGCGTTGATCATGTCCTCCGGCATCGAATATCATTGCCCCATAGAAATTTCTGGATTTCATTGCCTCCAGATCTTTCGTAATAGCCTCCTTCGTTACATTCCCATTAAGCCACCACCACCAGCAGTTCACGCCGTATAAGGCATCCGGCGATTTAAAATTGTCGGCCAGATGTTTATAATCTACGGATAGAGTATCAATGTTATTTTCATTATTAACAACTTCATTACAACAGATAAACGGCAAGAAAACCGTCGTCATCAAAAAAAATCTAATCTTTTTCATGTTCATAATAATTTTTATTTAACGTCGTGCGACATGATTAATGGAGGTATTCCCTGTTTGATATAATCGTTCCCTTGCCGCTGTTTATTTCCGACGCTTTGGTAATTATAACCTGTTTGACGCCGGCTTCAATGGCCTGAAATGAGTTTTCCAACTTAGGAATCATACCTCCCTGAATGATTCCCCTGTTTTTATACTCCTCGAACATCTCTCTGTTTATCAGTGGGATAACGCTGTTGTCATCCTTTTCGTCATAGAGTACGCCGTTTTTCTCAAAGCAGAATATCAATGTCACGTCGAATGATTTTGCCAACGCTTTTGCCGTTTCGCCGGCGATTGTATCAGCATTGGTATTCAGCAGATTCCCTTTCTTGTCGTGCGTCAATGGCGACAGTACGGGAATAAAACCGTTCTCAAACAACATCGTCAGCGCTCCGGCATTGACCTCTTTCACGTCGCCTGCAAATCCGTAATCAATCGTCTTAACCGGGCGTTTTTCCGAGTGTATGACGTTCATGTCGGCGCCTGTCAGTCCGATGGCATTCACATTCAGCGCTTGTAAGCGGGCTACGATGTTTTTATTGACAAGCCCGGCATAAACCATCGTGACAATACGTAAAGTCTCCGCGTCGGTGATACGCCTCCCTTCGACCATTTTACTTTCTACGCCGAGCCGCTCTGCCAGTCCGGTAGCCAGCCTTCCACCGCCGTGTATAAGCGCTTTCGCCCCTTCTATCTTTGAAAAGTCATTCAGCAACTTAAAAAGTGTATTTTCTTCTTCAACAATCTTACCTCCAACTTTTATCAATGTCAATTTTTTCATGATCCGTATATTTTGTCGACAAAACTACATGAAAAACGTGATATATCCAAGCGCATGAAATGAGAAAATGATTTTTTTACAGAAGACCGATATGTTTGCCGACACCGAACTGAAGTTGTTTCAAACTGCTGCACAATAAGGCCTTTAATGTCATAACGCTATATGATGAAAATAATGAATAATTTTCGCGAAAAATATTTTGCAGGAATTACGTTTGTTTTGTTTGATTTTTTGATTACTTTTGCCACCGTTATGATTGTTCATAATAGTTCGTGCGGCAGTAGCTCAGTTGGTAGAGCATTAGCTTCCCAAGCTAAGGGTCGCGGGTTCGAGTCCCGTTTGCCGCTCAAAACAAAAAACCCTCTTGAATACAAGCATTTAAGGGGGTTTTCCCTTTCAAAAACCCCCGGTTATTCTGTTAAAATGCAGTCCGATTTTGATAAAATACATGAATAATTTTGCTATATTTGCCGAAAAAAATTACAAATAAATTACAAAGATATGGCAACATTTAAGGCAGTCACTCGGACTAAGAAAGAATTTAATACCGTTTATATACGGATCAGTCACAAATCGCATACGGACTATATTACTACGTCCATGGTTGTGCACAAGTCAGGCATACGTAAGGGCGAAATTGCAG
>JAIRMH010000099.1 GCA_031258835.1 Tannerella sp. | reverse complement strand
TACCCAATCCTACTTGAATATCTCCATCGCTGCGGTTTTGGAAGTTTATGTTGACGCCGACTTCGAGCCATTTGGTTACTTTGCCTTCCACTTTTATGTTGGAGCGAATAGCGCTATATTCGTTCCCCTTCACGGCGCCTTCGTTTTGGAGGTACCCGAATGACAGGTAATAGTTCATCTTTTCGGATGCGCCCGACACGCTGGCGTTGTAATCCTGGTTAAAACCTGTGCGGAAGGTATTGTCATACCAATCGTAGGTGCGCCCGGCAAGGTAATTTTCGAGCAGGAGGTCGGTTAATCCGAGCCGTTTGGCGTAAATGCCGGCGTCGCTTTCACCGCTTTCGTTGGTGGTGTAAGCCCGCCAATTGTCAAGTGAAACGCCGTACTTGCCCAAATTTTCGGGTTTTTCGTAATAACCTGCGCTGGTCTGCTGTACCTGATACGGCTCATACTTGCCTGTTGCGGTGTTAATGCCGTAAGTGAGGCGTTTTTGCCAGTCTTCGCGGTACTGCATGTAGCCTTCGGGGTCATACACATTGCCGCGGTAGGCGCTTTTGGCGGTATAACCCATGTTTGTAGTAACGTTCACTACCGACTTTCCTGTCTTTCCTTTTTTTGTCGTAATGATAATAACGCCGTTGGCAGCCTTAGCGCCGTACACAGCCGCCGCCGAAGCGTCTTTCAGTATGTCGATTTGTCCAATATCGTCGGGATTGATTTCCGACAATTCACCGTAAAACATCATTCCGTCGAGGATGATTAGCGGGTCATTGTGTCCGCCACCGGTATAAACCGAACGCTGTCCGCGGATTTGCATCGAGCCTCCACCCTTAGCCGAAGCATCGTACCCGACGTTCAACCCCGGCGTACCGCGGAGGATGTCCTGTACGGTTTTCGGATTCTCGTCGGCAATCTTGTCGGGACGGATTTGAATGATAGACCCCGTAAGGTCTTTCTTCCGCATAGTCCCGTAACCGACGACCACGACTTCGTCCAGAGTCTTTAAGTTTTCGGCAAGTCGCACGTCTAACGTCGTCAGTGAACCGACTTCATGTTCCTGCATTACATAACCAAGGTATGAGAATTGCAGAACCGCCTTTGCGTCGGGAACGGTTATCGCATATTTCCCGTTGATATCGGTTGCTACCCCTGTGCCGGCGCCTTTGAGTACGACATTTACGCCGGGTAAGGTCTCGCCCTCGGTATTCGTGACGGTTCCGGATACTTTATTCTGTGCATATCCCGCGGCAGAACATAAACATAATAATAGACATGACAGCAGTCCGGATAGACAACGCTGTCTGTTTGTGAACAGTAAATTTAATTTTTCCATGATACATAAATTATTAAATTAAAAACGCCTGCAAAGATAAAGCGGTCGCAATACCCGGCATGGGATACTTTAGGACATTTTGTAGTATGTTTTGGGACATTTCGACAGTGCATCCAGAGCCGGAGACAACGGGGCCGAGTTTGCCGACCATCAGGCCATCGCCAGGGCGTTGAAGACACAATTTTTTTCACACACCCCTATTCTTCCCGGGAAAGGGACTCATCGAAAATACTAACAAACTTATACACCAATATATCCCCAAAAAAGCAAACTTCGACGATTTTAGCAACCTGAAAATAAAAGAAATACAGTATATTATCAACAGCAGATCCAGAGAAAAATTATAGTTTTATTCGCCGAAAGAAATTTTCTTCCGATATTCGCATGATGAAGTTGCATTGAGATGTTGAATCTACAAATCTACATTTTGTTGCATTTGACGGTTTAATCTGCGCTTTTATGTGTATATTTGCAATCCGTTCTATCTTTAACTTGTATGCTTGTAAAGCGAATCAAACATAGTTTGACAATCTTGGTCGTGTGCTTGTCTTTCAATTTGCACGCCGACAGAATAACCGTTCGACAGATACCTGTTGCCAAACAATTACCATCCAACACGGTTTACCGGATGTTCCAGGATGGGGATGGGTTTGTGTGGTTGGGTACGACGGACGGGTTTTGCCGTTATGACGGCTACGACATGAAAAGTTTCCGGTCGGAAGTCGCCAGTCCGGTTTTTCCGTCCAATTATATTACGGGCGGTTTTGCCGAAGACACGGTGAACGGGACGGTCTGGGCAGGTACCGAAAAAGGCGTACTGATTCTGGATAAACGGACTCATGCGATCACGCTCCTTGATCCACCCTTGCTCGGCCAGTTGCCTGTTCGCCAGATACTGTATGCCGAAGGCGGCATGTGGATATGTTCCGATTATGGGTTATATCTCTACAATCTTGATAAATCGTTGAGAAAAAAATACCTGTACGGGGCGAACAGTATCCATATAGACTCAGGCGGTACGGTGCGGGTAACCGTATGGCGGGAAGGTATATACTATTTAGACAGGGCTACCGATACGTTCAAACCTTATCCGCCCATCGGCGTCAACAATAATCCGCATAAAATATTTCAGGACAGTTTCGGAGGGTTTTGGGTTTGCACGTGGGGCGACGGACTGTTCCGGTTTTATCCCGACAACCGGGAACAGGGCATGTACAGGCAGGCGCTGGTTTCGGACAATAAAAAACCGGATTTCAATATCTTCTTCGATATTGAACAGGATGATACCAACGGTTATCTTTGGGCATTATCGTATGCCGGCGTGATTGTTTTTAAGCTGGTAAACGACGGTATTGTGCCGGTAAACGAACTGGCGGGAGAAGTCAATGACCGGACCAGTTTTTTTTCGGATATAATGAAAGACAGGGCTGGGAATATCTGGCTGGGAACGTATGACCAGGGTGCTATGCTGGTTTATCCGGGACGGACTGCCACCGTCAATTGCGATTTGCAGTTCATCAAGGCGGAAACGGGATATGTACCGAATATTGTAAACGTATTCGAAGATAATGACGGCGAACTATGGGTAGCACAGAACCGTCTGGGAATATACCTGTTCGAGCGGAAAAATTCAAAGATTCGCAAACTGGATATACCTGAGATAAAGGACATCTCTTCTATTTGCAACTGTTCGGCGTTGAACGAAATTTGGGTTGCCGCGATGTATGCCCGAAATATTTACAGGTTGCGGAAGACGGACGGAGAAGTCGTTTTAGTCGGAATAACAGATATTAACGTTGATAACAATGCACAAGTCATAAAATTCCTGTACGAAGACAAAAACGGCATTGTGTGGGCGATGACGGATAATTCCCTGTTTTCGTGGAATAACGGCAAGTGGCAAGTAGTCAATAACGCTTGCGGAAACATAACGGGCATAACTGAAGATGTCAATGGCGCTATATGGCTTAGTACGGCAGAAAAAGGATTATGGCAGGTTATACCGATGCCGGATGAAACAATACTGAATAACTACAGTACAAGTACCTGTCTGATAGCCGGCGACAATATTTCCTGCATCAATGCCGACGCCGAAGGGCGGCTGTGGTTTTGCGTCAACGAGAGGCTGTTGTACGGATACGATATTGCAAGGGGGAAATTTACGGATTATACGAAGGAAGCGAATGTTGATAACCTGGTAATCTTTAACATTGTTACCAGCGGCGACGGGCATATCTGGATTTCGAGCAGCAGGCAGATTGTGGAATTTAATCCTTCGACCGGCGCTTCGGTGCGGTTTGACGCGCAGAGCGACATTATCATCCATTCGGTGAACGGAGATGCCATAACGAGGATGCGCGACGGTACTGTCGTTTTCGGCGGCGACGGGGGAATTTGCATTTTTACGCCATCCCCGCAGCTGGATGTGCCGTGTAAAATAGTAACGCCCATGATTACAGACGTGAAAATCAACGGCAAGACAGTCTATCAAAGAGAAGTAAATCGTCAAAATGGCGACTGGAGCAAGGAACTCGTCCTGTACCCAGACGAAACAAACCTCGAAATCGCCTTTTCGTCGTTTAACTACCTGCATCCGGGCAAAACGAGGTTTGCGTATAAAATGGATGGGGTGAACGAACAGTGGATTTATACGGAAGCGAACCGCAATTTTGCCGTTTATAACTATTTGCGGAAGGGGAGATATACTTTTCTTGTCAAATCGACGGGAGACAATCAGCTATGGAGTGACGAAATTACGCAGTTAGTGATCATTAAAAAGCCGGCATTTTACGAAACCGGATGGGCGTATGCCGGATATATCGCAATAACGGCGTTCATCCTGTTTGCCGTACTGCGATTCTACCTTCTCCGCGTCAAACTGCGCAACGAGTTGCATATCGCCCGTATTGACCGGGAGAAATCCGAAGAGCTGATGCAGACCAAACTTCGTTTCTTTACGAATATCGGGCATGAGTTTCGCACTCCGCTGACGCTGATTATGACCCCACTCAGTACGCTGGTTCATAATTTAACGGACGAGAAACTGAAGCAGAAGTTAGTTTCGATTTACAGGAATGCGGAGGAAATGTTGAATCTTATTAATCAATTGCTGGATTTCCGTAAATTAGAAATGGGCGGGGAAAAACTCAAACTTTCATGCAGCGATTTCGTGAAGTTTGCCGAATACGTATACCTCGCGTTCAAAGACGTTGCCGGGAGTAAATCTATCCGTTTCACGTTCGAGAGCGAGGTCAGGCAACTATACATGGGGTTCGACAAAAACAAAATCCGGAAAATCATCAACAACCTGTATTCAAACGCGCTGAAGTTTACGGACGAAGATGGCGATGTTGCTACAACAGTCAGTGTTGTGCAGGAGAATGGGCACGAATTTGTCCGCTTAGATGTTGCCGATACCGGCTGTGGTATTCCCGCGCAGGAATTGCAAACGATTTTTGAACGCTTTTATCAAAGTGGAAATAATGACCCCGACAAGACCGGATCGGGTATCGGGCTGCATCTGGCGAAGGAGTACGTCGAACTGCACGGCGGACGGATTTCTGTCGGCAGTAAGGTGGGCAAAGGAAGCGTATTTTCGGTATTTATCCCAACGGATTTGCCGGTTGCGGACAACAAAATAGAAAAGGAAGATGCCTGCGCCGGCAATTCGCATCCGATCCCAGAAATGGAATCCGGTAACAGCCGGGAACAAAAAATGCTGCTGATTGTAGAAGACAACAGGGAACTGCGCAGTTTTCTGGCCGAACAGCTTGGCGGAAAATTCGCCGTACTGCAAGCTGCCGACGGGAAACAGGGACTGTCAATGGCTGTGCGGAAATTGCCCGACTTGATTATATCCGACCTGATGATGCCCGTGATGAACGGCGTGGAGATGTGCCGGCGTTTGAAGACTAACATCCGGACTTCGCATATCCCTGTCATCCTCCTGACGGCAAAGCTGTCGGACGAAACCAAAATCGAAAGCTACAAAGCCGAAGCCGATTCGTATATCGCCAAACCTTTTAACTTTGAAGTCCTGCTCACCCGTGTTGAGATGCTTATCGAGCAGCAGGAAAAACGAAGGAAACTATTCCACAAAACGATTGAAATAACGCCAAGCCATATTGTCTCTACTTCGCTGGACGAGGAATTGATGAAAAAAGCCCTGCTTGCGGTCGAGAAAAACATTGACAATTCCGACTATTCGGTGGATGACCTCTCGGAAGAACTTGCTCTTAGCCGCCGGCAGTTGTCCCGGAAATTTCAGTCTATAATCGGTTTGTCGCCCGGCGAATTTATCCGTTCCGTGCGACTGAAACGGGCGGCGCAACTGCTGAAAGATTCTCAATATAATATCTCAGAGATTGCCGACCGGGTGGGGTTCGGTACAATAAAGTATTTTAATATGAACTTTAAGGATGAATTTGGTGTTACACCCTCGCAGTACCGCGATAAGGCATCTAATCACGAAATCTCATCTTGAAGTTTATTCCCAGCGAAACTACGCGAGGGTCATCCGCTTTCAGGTGTTCATCCCAGCGAAGGAAAATGTCGAGTGATTCCGTACGATTGAGTCGCCAATTTACGCCTCCCTGAAATCGCAGACGTACAAAGTCATAGCGTGTTTCGGGATCATTCAGATTATTGGACAGATCGCAGGAGAGAAACGGCATCCACGGTTTGCCCCAAACGACATATTCCACTTCCAGTTTGTTTTTTGTCGCATAACGGGGATTGACGCGGTAGCTGCCGCGTTTTTCGTCGCGAACAGTTTCCTGTACGCGTAGTCGCCACGAAACGGTAAACGATTCAATACTTTCCTTATACGACAGGTTGAGATAGAACCGATGGCGAGGCTCGAACAGATAATCATTATTGTAAAGATAGATGAAAGCGTAGTAAACGCCGATTTTTGCTTTTCTGTTGAGCAGGTTGTAATCCAATCCGGCGGCGCTGACCGTGCGGTCGAATCCGATACGGTTGGTTTGCAGGCGAATTTCTTCTTCAATATTGAGGCTCAGATTCCTCCGCAAATATTTTTCGGCAGTAACAGACAATGACATACCTTCTTTCGTGTCCCTTTTCGATTGAGATGAGGCAAGAACAGGAATTAAAACCAACAGGAGATAACAGGTTATTCGTTTCATTATTACATTACGGAAATCTTGTAATGTTGTCAATCGTATTAATCTCGTCCGTTGAATCCTTGTAATATACTTTCAGGAAAGCCGTATCACGCAGGAAATCAATGTGTCCGACTTCAATTTTGGTGATATCCAGTCCTGTGCGCTGTTTCAGATCGGTTATTAATTCGTTGTATCTGTCAGGTTTGATCAGTTCAATTTTCTCGTAAAGGATAATTTTGGCGGAAATATGTTTAAAGAAACGGTTGCTTTCGAGCGTCCAGACAACGATCAGGAACAGCAAGTTCGCCACAATGACCGAGACGTGTGGGATGTCCATTGATAATCCGTTGACGACAGAGACGCCTATGATAACAAAAAGATAGGTCATTTCGCGGATTTGCACCGTTTCCGTGCGATAACGTATCATTCCGAAAATGGCAAAAAGTCCCAGTGCAAAGCCTATTTGCATCGGGATGCTTTGCAACAGGAACAACAACAGAAATATCGTTACGCTGAATAGCATGAAGGTAAAGTAATAATCCTTGCGACGACTTTTTTTGTAATAAAAAAACTGTATGATCGTCCAGCAGACAAGCATATTAAAAGCAAAGCGTAACAGCAGCATCCAGAAGCCGGTTGCATCGAATATGTCAACACCCATGAACGTTAGCCCTTTCCCGGCCAGTTCTGCAGCATGTTCGGCCGCAATTTCAAGGTCAATATCAGATTGAAGCATTTCAGTTATTGTATTAATTTGTTTATTACTGTCATTTTGTATTTGAATCGGTTGGATTTCACGCTCGTGTCGGTCAGGAATATCCCCATGCAGTATTTGCTGAACGAACAGGGTTTGATGTGCAGGTTGCCGAGTATCTCCCTGAAATCGGAATGTTGCCGGCCACCCTGTTTCAATTCGAGAATCATCAGATTATCCAATGAACAGGTGTTGCCGGTTCTATCATTTCGGAACGACAGATCGACGTCAATCGTAATTCGCTCCGACACACGGTTGTTGACAAAAGTCATCCGCCGAAAACTGGTTCTCAGCGCAGGGACGAGACTGTCGCTTGCAAAGCGTGAATGTTTATCAAGAAAAAACTTGCCTTCTCCCAACTCGTCAACAGAGGAAATACAAGATATGTTTACGGGAATCCGTTTTTTGTTTGTTTGTCCCCGGTTGTTTTTATTTTTTATTTCGAGGAACGACAGATCGGAATCCGTATATGAGCGGATACGGATTTTCTGACGATTCAGCTTGCCGTTCTGGTGCATAAGGTAAAAGTCTAATGTCGGTGTATCGAAATACTGGGTGAGGTATCGGGCAATTCTTTTTCCCAGTATTGTCTGCACCCTGAAAAGCGGAATCATAGCATTCAGCAATTGAGGCATGATGGATATCGGGACGACAAATTTACTGTCGATTCTGTCCATCAGGCGAATGTCGGTCATTTCGTCAAGGCTGATAGTTGCGAAATTATTTATAGGAATATTCATAAATCTTGGTAGAATATAGCTTTCCGTCGGGATTGTAATTGTACTGAATTTTCTTCCTGCCGTTATCGAGATATTCATATCGGCGGATGCGGTATAACTTGTTTTTGTCATTATAGACATTTTCGCGAACGCACTTACCTGACGAATCATATTCAAACGTTACCCTTTCGCGTTGACCGTAAACGGCATATTCAATTTCTTCGATCTTGTAACCATTTTCGTCCCATACGGTTATGTGGTCCACCCATTGACGCTTGCCTTTCGCATCGGTGTTCAGTTCTTTTACTACAAGGTTCTTGCGTCTTTCGCGTTTTTCTTCTTCCGTCAGATATGGTGTTTGCGACTGTGGGGCGCGTGGAGGCGTCTGTTTGGCGTCTTGCGCATATCCTGCGTGGAAACGGCAGGCAAGCAGCAACAGCGTCATCGAGAGTATCATTTGCTTATTCATAATTGCTGTGCGTATGAAATGTTATACGGCTACGTATACCCTGATGGTTTCAGGAATGATGTATATTTGTTCCGTTTTATCTATTACCACGGGAGAGGAGTAAATCATATCGACCCGTTCCGTGTCGGGGTCTTCCGATTCGACGGCCACTTCATATTCGCCGGGAGGTAATTTCTGGAAAATGAATACACCGTCGGAAACTCGAACGTCATCGAAAAAACCTTCCGTCCCGGCTTTTCGGATGTAAGCCCTCATACCCGTGCCCGGCCCCTCGTCCCGATAATTGCCGTTATGATAATACCGTGCATAGACATATCCTTTGATGGCAGCCGTCCCGTAGGCGTTCCCGCTGTGAACGTAAATCGTTTCGGCATTATTCAGGCCGTTGCCGACGGTTACGGTCTGGGATACGGCTTCGCGACGTCCGTCGGCATATTCCGAATAAGCGTAAACCACGTAGCGGCCTTTCCGCAGGTAATCGAAGCGGTACAGGCCGTTTTTGTCGGTCTCGACGTCGTCGCCGAAATAGTCGTCCGCGTCGTCGCCGAAAATCAGGTATACATCTTTCTTCTCTGCGGGAAACGTATCGGAGGCAAACGTGTAGTCATCGTCGCTGTGAACAATTTTATACACATATCCCGTCAGCGACGACGATCCGCCCAATCCTTCCTCGCGGTTACACGACGAGAAAAACGACGGAAAGAGAAGAATCATCCATACAAGACTTTTTATTTTCATTCTAAATGACATTAAAGACTATTATTGCACTTGAGTATAAGTGGCATTGCCAATGGTGAACGATTTCGAGGCACCGCCGGAGTAGGCGCCGCCCGTGATGTAACCGTTGTAGTTGGCACCGCCTTCGATTTTACCATTATAAAATAATGTATAGGTTCCTGACACTAAGCGCGGGTCTGAAAATACTACAATGACGCTTGTTCCGCTACTTGCGCCCGATATGACAGGGACGCGGAACAGGAGGATCGTTTCGCCCGCCGCGTTTTTGATGCAAATGTCGCTACCTGCCGTGGCGCGCGAATAGATGACGGCGCGTTGAGGCCCGGCGGGGACTTCCATCAGGTTACCGCAGGTGCCGACGATGACGCCGCCATTGATGGGATAACGACCGGTCTGTCCGTCGAGGGCTTCGCCATCGCCACGGACACCATTGGCAATGGTCAGTCCGCCATTGATGACCAGCGAACCGTTACTGTCGATCGCGTCCTGGCCTCGTGCAGCAACGAATATATTGCCGCCGTTGATGGTGACGGACGTGCCGCCATTGATGCAGTCGTCATAAGAATTGATGCTGATATTTCCACCATTGACGGTCAGTGCACCTTTGCTTTCCAGTCCTTCGCCGCCTTCGCTCGTCTGGGTGCAGTTGATGACGACAGTTCCGCTGTTGACAGTCATATCACCTTCGCTTTTAATGGCTTTTGGATTGGCATAATCACTGCCGTTACTGCCGAAACCTCCACCGGGACGCCCGACACCCCCTCCACCGGAGCTGCCCGACACGAGGAAACGGGCGCCCGACGTGCCGACGGTCAATGTGAGGTCGGCATTGTTGGCGCCTGCATTACCGATGGTGATGCTTCTGTCGGCGTCAATGCCTTTACCGCCTGTTCCCGAACTGCTGCAAGTGATTTTTCCGCCCAACAGCGCAATATTCTGGTCGCTCTTTATGCAAGTCGAGGTGTAGGAATCTGTCGCGCCGGTTTCGGAGGTATACACTTTGCCGTCGCCGGCGGTTGTGATATTAAGCGTGCCGTTGCTGATTAATATATCGCCGTCGGCCGATATACCTTTTCCCCCGTCGGAAGTTCTGCCGCTTTCGATATGAATGATTCCATCTGTGACAATGATGTTGGCGTCGCTTTTGATGGCGGTGCAATAAGACGGATCGTAGCCGCTACCAACAGGTTCGAGAACGGTGGCGCCGGAGACGATAATGGATAGATCCCCACCGGCGACGGTTATGTCGGCTTTGCTGCTGATGCCTTTCGACTGCGCGCCGGAAACGGCCATTTCGACAACGCCGCCGTTCACGGAGATTCCCGCGTCGGCTTTGATCCCTTTAGTATCGTCGGAGCGGGAGGTGATGCGGATCTTTCCTCCGTTGAGAATGGCTGTGCCGCTGCCGGCATCAATGCCGTCGCCCGAAGCGGTAATATCCAGCGAGCCGTCCGAAATCTCGAATCCGGCTTCGGCGTGGAGACCATCGGATGCGGCTGATGCAACGTTAATGTCGCCACCACGTACCGTAATACTTTTCTTACTGCTTGCAATGGCATGTTTTGCAATGCCACTGATATTGAGTTTGCCGTAACCTTCAAATTCAAAAGAGCCGCTTTTGGTGATCAGCGTGGCGTTCTCTTCATTGGAGGCATTGTCGGAGAGAATGTTATTCCCTTTAAGTTCAACAATGGTAACACCTTCATTTTTTGTAACCTGAATGGGCGGCAGTTTGGATGCAGAGGTTATCATTACATTGTTCAAGGTCAGGCGAAGCGTATTAGGAACTGTGGCATTGTTCTGAATTTTCAGCGAACCGTTGGAGGTTGCACCGGAAACAAAACATTCGACAGTTTTCGTTGCAGAGGAAACGATCGTTACATCCGCCCCGTTTTTTGTTGCCGTAACGCTGCCGTCGGAAGGAAGATTATCTATCGTTACATCGTTATCCGAAAAAACAATATTTACGGCGTTCGCATTTATTGTGATTGTTTGCAGGATAACATTTAAAGAAGTCAGATCGGCATTATTTACCATTACGTCGGAAAGGATACCTGTGTCATATCCGTCGAGCATAATAATGATATTGTATTTACCCGAAGGAATATCGCCAATCGAATATGTTCCCGAAGCATCAGTTGTTACGGCCTGTCCGACATAGACGTTGTCGCCTGCTTTTTTCACCTGTACGGAAGCGCCTGCCGCCGCACTGCCGTCGGATTTGGTGACAGTACCGCTGATGACATAGGTCGGGACTATAATTTTTTGGAGTACAATTTCATCGAGCGTTATATCGGTATTGAGAACTTTTATTCCGTCAATAGAATTCGTCTCATATCCGGTTAGCGCGACTATAATTTTATAACTTCCCGCGCTTACGCCGGTTATAACGTATTCTCCGGTTATGGTGGTCGATGATTGTTCGATATCGCTGTCGTCAAACGCGTTGACGAGCATAATCGAAGCACCCGAAGCTACACCTCCGTCCGATTTTGTTACCACGCCGCCAATGCTGAATATTTGTGGCATATCTTCAAAAATCTCTTCCGATTTACAGAAATTCAGCATGAAGCCGGAAACTATGACAACAAAAATATAGATCCCGCCTTTGATTAATTGGATTAAATTTCCTCTCTTCATTTCAATCATCAATTTTCTTTAATACATTTATATTACGAATATATTACGAATATATTACGAAGCAAAAGTATAGAACCGTGAAAAGTTGCGGTAAAAAATTGGGTGAACTGCAAAAACAAATTAGTATTCGACATACAGTAGACGGTTTTGCTTCCGAGATTTGCACTATTTCTTTTTTTTCGCTTCAAACGGTATAAATTCTCTTTCAGAGTGAGATATGACAAGTCAAACGTATTACATTCACGAGGAGATAAGCATATATTTTTATATTTGCTGGAATAGGGACTAAAATAGAATATATCTATAAAAATGATATTTCTCTCTCGGAATTAAAGGTCGGAATTAAAACTCCTGATTTTAAAGATATGTCAGGTTTAGAAGGTGAAATTGGTTTGTCTTCAGACTTCCGATTAGCCCCACTATCACCACGGCGGGGCTTTTTTTATATTGTAGAACATATAAAAATAATCAGCAATAAAGAATTGCAGACAGTAGAAAAATGGTTATCTTTGTGGCGTAGTTAATCAATATAAAATATTTGAGGAATGAGTCCAACATTTAAATGCGAAAACGGGTACAGGTTCGGAATTTTTTCAAACGAAGAAAATCGTATGCATGTACACGTTTATAAAGAAAATAACAGCGCAAAAATATGGCTTGAACCATTAGTGGAATTAGCTGACAACAAGGGATTTCAAGAAAAAGAATTAAGTAAAATCATTCAAACAGTAATAGAAAATGAAGAAGAATTTAAATCAAAATACAGAGCGCACATACGTTGAAGTACGCCTTATTACTCCTATGGGAATAATTGTATCCGTATCCGGATGCGACTATTATATTTCATATGATCGTTTGCCATGGTTTAGAGAGGCCAAAGTTTCCGACATTTTCAATGTAAAAATGTGCGGAAATGACGGCATACGGTGGGAAGCGCTTAATGTTGATTTGGAAATAGACAGCCTGATACACCCTGAACAATATCCCCTTGTTATGAAACGAACCGTAAATGAAGTATAAACTTTTGCCATTTATTTTTCGACTGTTTTTTTCGCAATATTTTTATCTACTCGCTATCTGAGCATGTATTGTTAGGACTGACTATTTACCTGTGGTTAAGTTATAAAACAGTATGGAGTTGTTTTCAAGCGATCTGAAAGTAAGATATTCCTTTCCTGATTTATCAATATATGGGAACAGAACACTGAACGCAAATTCAATATCATCTCCTAAAGGGTATTTCAAATCTTTATCTGCCGCTATTTCAAGTTCGTATTTATAGCTGACGGATTGTTCTCCCTTGTTTTTTGAATTTTTGCAGGAGAAGAGAAGCAATAATAAGATAGATATGGATAAAAACTTTTTCATAGCAATTGAGTTGTTATTGTTTTTTTGACGGCAAATCATAATAAAATTTCGTTCGTAAATATATAAATTCAAAATTATGTCGCAAATAAAAGAATAGTTTTTTGAATGAACAAATGGAATCACAACAAATTTATCATGATTATGTTTTCGTTCCGTTCGTTTGCGCAGAACAAGTCTAACATGGCCTTGCAGTACTCCTGACTTCAGACTGTATGCTCATTCTGCATATAGGTTATGTCTGATATCAATCCCTGTTAAATGTCGTTTTATATTTGACTATGCAGTATTCTGAATCTAACGTTATACCATAAAAAACATTATTTAAGGAATCAATCGTTAAAGAATAGATTGGTATATCAAGATCAATAATCCTTTTAGGAACCAAATCTTTTGAAAAAACCAATATTTTATTCATTAATAAAGGTTTTTGTGGATTTGATTTTTCATAAGAGAACATATTTTCTCCTGAATACAGAATCCAAATCTCGTTTCCTGTAAATACGGGAGAGTAATATCCATAATGCGCCTTTCTCCCTATATTACTAATATATCCTTCGGGTGTACTTGTTTGTTTCATATCTGGAAAAAAATGATCAGGTCCATGTATCGTTTTCTTTAAAACACCGGTGTTATCATATAATTCAAGAAGATCTGTTCCCAAATAGGAAATTAAAAAATTATCGGGAGGTATATTGCATAATTGACAAATGAAAGCCATTTCCTGTTCAACTAACGTTAGCTTCACGCCATAATCAGGAACTTCGCCAAAATGTCTGAGGAAAGTTCCATCTTCGGAATAGAGGGCCAAATGCGTGTTTTTGTGTCCAAATGTGGCCGTAATTATATGGCCGGAAGTCAGGCTCAATACGTTGCAATTTTGCTTTTCATTCAAATGTATGATTTTTTCAGGTGTTGTTTGACCGGCACAAAGAAATTGAGATAAACAATATGTTTGAATCTTTTGTTGATTAATAGAAAACGCCCATATTTTTTCATCTTTGAAAAAATAATCTCTCAAATCTAACATTTCTTCGGGGCCACTTCCAAAAGGAATATAATTATCGATTTCTTGAAAATTGTTCAGATTGTATGATGTGATCCAGTAGTCCCTGTTAAAATTAATGATTAATGCAGTAGAGTCCACACATAAAACTTTAGGTATATTACTCATAACTTCTATGGGTAATATTTCTCCATGAAGGGTTAACGGCTTCTCTACAAAATCTTTATAAGAAAACGTATCTGCATTTTTATAACTTTTTTCGCTCTCGCATCCGCAAATGCAAAGGAGTGCGTATGATATCAGAAAATTCTTTATTAACAGTTTCATTCTATGATACTATAATACATTATAAAATAATGATGGATGGTCTTGAAATTATCCGGTTTTAGTGATGCAGGAAAATCCTGGTTTTGCCATTTATCCTTAATGAAAGATTCAGCCGAGGTGCTATCTGGAGATTCGCCATAGATTAGGAATAGAGGGTATAATATTCCCTTTTCCGTTTGTTCGGCATTTGTCTCAAAATGACGCCATTTATAAATGTATTCATCGGAATAAAAGATGGCGTTATACTTGATTGATGGCGTAATGGTATTGATGATAAGGACATTCTTCATGTTTTTGACATTTGGCAGATCTTTATTAAGGATTGATTTTTCATGCAATCCTATATGCATTTCAAATGCAATATTATCACTGAAATCAAATATAGCCGGAGGTCTGATTTGCATTTCCGATTTTTCGCTATTTTTATATTCAATCGTTTCAATTTTTATTTTATTTTTATCATCCGGGCATTTAAATTTATATTTGAATATATTTTCCTGGTTTGTCACAGGCGTGGAAGGCAACATTCTGCCTCCAGTTACAACCGTTTTTATTTTGCCTGATGTCTGGCAAACTCCGTCATACACACATAATGATAAACATAGTAATACAAATAGATACTTCATTTTTGATTTTTATAGAGTGATTAATTATGGCGTGTCAAAAATTATGAATAGTTTTATTAGATGATTGTATCTATAAATAATCCTTTGACACGCCTTTAAAATTAGTAATATCCGTAAAATCCAGGTTTATAACTGTTACATGTAACAGACCCCATCTCAATATTGAGATAGTATAATGTTATAGTACAATACCACATTGGATCCGGCGTACAATTTGAATAACAATCTAATGTTGATACATGTTCCCATGCTAATGCTTCAACATTTTCTAAGAGAATATCAGATAACCTGTCTTTCTGAATGTTTACATTCACATTCCATGCAGCCATTGCTGCGATTGCCAATATGGCTAAAAAGCCAAAAGTTCTTTTTTTGTTCATAACGTTTACATTGTTAATTGTTAATAAATAATTTTTTCGGTAATACGCCTTACGGCTTTTGTAAACTTGATTCGAATTATTTTCTACTCACAAGCCAAAAGAGTTATAGGAAGACTACCGGCACCCTGTTCTCTTTTTTATAATTTCCCGCCTGGCATGAAAATTATCGACTTAATTTCTTATCTTATCTTGTGCACCTCCTTTCTTTTTTTGAAGGGAAGCATGGACAGAGAGTGATGACTGTTTGGAATCCCTTCTTGTTATGATTTTTTTGAATAATGTCCAAATACCCTGATTATACGACGGATTACCAACCATTAAAACGGTGTTGTCTCTGTTGAGCAAGAAACATTGATATTCGGGATCGGAAGGGAAATTATTCAGTTTTCCGATTTCATTCCCGTTATCAATAAAAACAGGATAACGGAATCCGTGCTGTTTGAGAATATGCTGTAAATCTTTTTTGCCGGCCTTTTTGGGTTGGAAGAAAAATGCAAATTCGGGTTTTATGCCGAAAACGGTGTCGGATTCTTCGATGATCTTTTTCCATGTAGATAAGAGTTTCAGCCGGCAGTTTGTGCACCCAAGCGAATCCACGTAGAGCAGGATCTTATAATTATCATTATATAAATCCACACAGGAGGTGTCTTTTATACCCATAGAAGTACAAGGTATCCCTTTTGGAAATAGGACTTTCTTTCCCGCCCATTCAGTAACGATTTTAACGGCATAGTCCCTCTTCCTGTTTTTCTTGCAGGAAGAAAGACAAATGGCAATTAACATTGCAATCGCCGCACCATATATATGAATAGTCCTCATACGTTGTTTCAAACTTATTTAATTAACACTACCATGATTCCAACAGCAAACCTGACGGCAAATCATGATAAATTCTCGTTCGTAAATATATAAATTCAAAATTATGTCGCAAATAAAAGAATAGTTTTTTGAATGAACAAATGGAATCACAACAAATTTATCATGGTTATGTTTTTTTATGGAAAGACGTCATTTTTTAACAAATCTCAATGTGTCTCAAAACGTATTCTAAAGCATTATATACGTTTTGCAGTTGGTAATCTCAGTTGCCCGTTCGACTATTTGCTTTCTTTCATGGTAAAACATTTAACCAAACTTGGCCAGTCAATTAACGTAATTGTTTTGTAATAAGGAGTATGCGCCAGTGGCATATTGCTAATGGGGGAGTACGAATTTTTTCTCATATCGGGGTTCGACTGTTTAAATTGAAGGGCATTATATATTTGAGCGGTGTGTTGACTGGTGCGCGAAGGTTGGCGGATGATCTGACTTTAGCGAATATCTTACAAAATACAGGCTATCGGGAGCGTTCTTTTCGTTTCCATGTCATGGTGCCGACCGTTTTGTAGTCCGACACCTGCAACTCTATGTCATAGAGTTTGCTGATAGACGGATACTTAATCGTTTTCAAAACGGCACACAAACACTTGAATATCATATTGGGAACAAAAAGAAACCTATACAAACACTCGATTTGTTTGGTGAAATTATCACTGAAGAAACTGCTTTGACTGTCGATAAAATAACAGGTCATTTGATAGATAAATATACCATTTATGCAAATGGCAATTATTCAGGAATGGAGTTTGTATTGCCTGAAAATGGAAAAACTTTTGATGAACTTTTGGCAGAGGAAACTATTAAACTCAAAGAATTATGATACAATTAGGTTGTATAGAAGGAGGTGCTAGCATTAGTTATTTGGGGCGTATATCAAAAACATCTAAACATAATGAGATCCTCCGCCCTGTTTATGAGGCATTATTGCCGTCAGGCCTGCTCTATACAGGCATACTTTTTGCAAAGTAACGCAAAGCGCAGGGTTGTCGGAGTTTGGAAACACAGAAATGAAAAATGCCATATTTATGGTATTTTTTGTATTGTGGATCGTTCGTATCTTTGCAATGTCTTTATTGTTATGCCGTTTTATACGATTGCAATAATAATCGGTAATTCGACAAAATAATAAAGAAATGTTGAATTTTTTCGCGTTATGTTTTAACTTTGCCAAATGGAAGTCGAAAAGAAGAATGAAATAGATCAGCTTTTTTGGAGGATAGCATTACATGATGATGAGAATGCTTTCCGTTTTTTATTTCTTGATTTTTTCTCGCCGCTTTGTGTATTTGCCCACAGGTATATCGATGATTGGGAGACGTGCGAGGATGTCGTGCAGGACGCTTTTTTCAAAATATGGAAGAATCGGAAGACGCTCAAAATAAATACTTCCGGCAGGAATTTCATGATTACGATCGTGAGAAATGGCTGTATAGATTATTTGCGTAAAAAAGATATGGAAACGGCATGGCGACAAGAGACTCTGTTCGATAAGATTGCGCCAGGCACGGAGGAACTTTACACGGCGACAGAGCTTGAGACAATGTTGAATACGGCTCTTTCGCACTTGCCGGAAAATATCCGTTTCGTATTTGAACAGAGCCGTTTTGAAGGGAAGACGTATGCCGAAATTGCTGTCGAACAACAGATGTCGGTGAAAACGGTGGAAGCTTATATGACGAAAGCATTAAAACAGCTTCGTGTGGAATTGAAAGATTTCCTGCCGTTGCTTTTGCTTTTCCTGTAAAAATCTTGCCTTGTAAGAATCTTGCAAAAAAAAACGCGTTTTTTCGTAGGGTATATTCTTTTTTGTACGTCTATCCTGTAAAAAATGAAATCATGGAGAACAATATGCAACATCTCATCGCTTATCTGGAGAACAGATTGTCGGCTAAGGAAAGAAAATCGTTTGAAGAATTATTGGATAATTCTGCCGATTTGCGACGTGAACTGACGGAGATACGCTTTGTTTGGGAGGCTTCCGAGGAATTAAAGAGGCATAAGCGTATTGATACGGAGAAAAACTGGAATGAACTTTCCCGCAGGATCGCGACAGACCGGTATCGGAAGAAGTTATGGTATTTTTTACGTAATGCTGCCGCGGTTTTGTTTATCCCCCTTATCATCACAACGATGGTTTTATTCAGAGATATAAAGGAGCAGGAACGTTGCGAGGTTATTGAGCCGGTAGAGTTGACGTCGGCCTATGGTATTGTTACAAAAATAACGCTTCCCGACAGTTCGGAAGTATGGCTTAATTCAGGCTCTAAAATTTCATATCCGCAACGTTTTACCGGTGGCGCCCGCAGAGTTTCGCTTTCGGGTGAAGCCTATTTTAAGGTTAAGGCTGATAAAACGAACCTTTTTGAGGTGCAAACGAAAGATGGTTTGAACGTGAGTGCTTACGGTACGGAGTTTAATGTTTGTACATACGATGAAGATTCGATTGCCGAAGCTACCCTTGTTGACGGCAATGTCGTAGTGACGCTGGACGACGGAGATGTTGGAAGATCCTCGTCCGGCGGGAATATGGAAGCCTCTCCGCCGGAGAAACGGAAATTGAATACCGTAACTCTCGCGAAAGGACAGCAGGTCATATTTAATAAGAGTAATGACAGCCTTGCGACGGCCAGTGTCAACCTTGCCGTGAAAACTTCGTGGAAAGATGGAAAGATCATATTTCGTAGAGCGAATATGACGGAGATAGCCCGTCGTTTCTCGCGTCATTTCAATGTAGATATACGGCTGGAAGGCGATGAACTGCACGATTATGAATATTCTGCAACTTTCACTACCGAAACGCTGGAAGAAATATTGTCTTTACTGGAGAAGTCGGCTCCTATAAAATGTAAAATCATTTATCCCGAACCATCCCATGATTATACATTTACTAAGAAAATACTGATTATTAGTATGAGACAGAAATGAAACAATGTTAGTGTTCACTTTTAAAAAACGAATTGCCTATGGAAAACAAATTGTAAAGAATCAAAAAAATTACCTGTCCGAAAATCTCATCTGACGAGTGGTAATGAATCAATTAAGCTATTAAAATAACCTGATTAATTAAATTTGACAGTATAAATATATGAAGAATTTTAAATACAACAGAGATTTTAAATCTTATTCCGATTTAATTTCTAAAATACCGATTTTTATGCGAGTAACCATATTATTATTTGTAATTGTGCTTCAAACGGGCGCAAATAACCTTTATTCTCAGAAGGCGCGAGTCAGTCTGAATATGCGGAACGCTACCGTAGAAGAGGTTTTGCATACCATTGAAGAAAAATCAGAATTTTATTTTCTGTACAACAGTAAGTTGGTTGACGTTGACCGTAAAGTAAGCGTGCGTGCGGAATCACAACCGGTTGAGGAGGTTTTGAATAAATTGTTTGATAAAACGGATGTCGCCTATAAAGTGGAAGACCGGCAAATCATCTTGAGTAAAAAAGAATTTATTGAAACCGGACGTCAGCAAGGTAAACGAAAAATTACAGGCGTCGTTGTCGACGAAACGGGAGCACCGGTGGTGGGGGCCGGTATAATTGAGAAAGGAACGACAAACGGAGTGATATCTGACATTAATGGCGTATTTGGCATTGATGTTGCAGAAAATGCAGCCATTATGATCTCGTATATCGGATATCTGACGCAGACGATTGTCATTACTAATCAGACAACATTGACAATCACTATGAAAGAAGATACGCAGACGCTTGACGAGGTGGTTGTCGTCGGTTATGGGCAGCAGAAGAAAGTGAGTATTACGGGAGCTGTCGGAAGCATTAAGAATGAGAGTATAAACCGTATGGCAAACAGTACGGTGGCGGCTATGCAAGGGGTGTCGCCGGGACTGACGATCCTTGACAAAGGCGGCGCTCCGGGACGCGCCAATACGACGCTTCGTATTCGCGGGATCACGACCCTTAACAACAGCGACGCCTTGCTGCTTGTCGACGGTATAGAACAACGTATATCGGATATTAATCCGGATGATATTGAAAGCATCTCCATTCTGAAAGATGCTTCAACGACAGCCATTTATGGCTCGCGCGCCGCGAATGGCGTCGTACTCATAACGACCAAACGCGGTAAGGAAGGTGGAGTGAAAATTGACTTGAACACTTACTGGGGCGTCCAAAACGTTACCGACAGACCCGAACATATGGAAAGTGTGGCTTATATGCGCCAGCAGAATTATGCTTTTACGAATGCCGGGCAAAATCCGCGTTACTCCGAAACTTTTATTCAGGAATGGGCGGATAATCATGAAAAAGATCCTGTCACTTACAGAAAAGCCAATCAATGGCAAGATGTAGTGTACCGTAATGCGCTTCAGCATAATTATAACCTTAGCGTCAGCGGCGGCAATGAGAAGGCGAGAGGCTTAATGGCTTTGCGCTATTATAAACAGGACGGTGTTATTCCAAACTTTAATTCGGATATTAAGGAGATGCGTGTCAATACCGATTTCAAACCCTTCCGGTTTATTAAATTATCGGCAGATGCCAACTTCCGAACGCGTTATTCGAGCGAACCGGTAGATGCATATGCATACGACGTGAATGGGGGAGGTATCTTTTATTCGATGTATCATGCTACGCAATTTGTCGTGCCCCGCTATTCCGACGGCAGCTACGGACTTGGAAATAAGAACGCGAATCCGCTGCTCCTTGCTGAAATGGCCGGCGATAATCAACAGTGGAATAACCTTTTCATAGCAAACCTGAAAGCCGAAATAAATCTTTACGACGGCTTGAAGTTTATTACGCAATATGCCCAACGTTACGCTTATAATAAAACGGTTAACTTTACGAATGCCTATACGGTGGAAGACAAAAACTTCTTAGACTGGGGCGCTACGGCAAGGGAAGAGGCTTACAATCCCAGTCCCACCCGTGTGCGCCGAAGGGCGATAACACGTAACAGCATGGACGATTACCGGCAAGATCTGAGTGAATATACACTCAATCTTTTGCTTGACTATGAAAAACAATTCGGACGGCATAATGTGCACGCGTTGCTGGGATTTTCTCAGATAGAAAATAAATGGTCTCACAATCAGGCTTACAGACAGGATTTTTACAACAATGATGTGCCTTCTATCAATATGGGGTCGGAAAGTACGTGGAAAGCATGGGGATATAATAATGAATATGCTTTGCGTTCGTATTTCGGACGATTGAATTACAATTATGACGATCGTTACTTGATAGAAGCGAACTTGCGTTACGACGGTACATCCCGCTTTACGGGAGATAATCAGTACGGAATGTTCCCGTCGTTTTCGGCCGGCTGGCGTGCGTCGAACGAAGCATTCTGGAACGATGGGCTTCGCGACGTAATATCCGACCTTAAGCTGAGAGGCTCGTGGGGAAAAACCGGGAATCAGACTGCCGGCCTTTATGCTTTCTACGAATCGTATACTTCTACTATTTATAATTTTAACGGCGAAGTCGTTACGGGTTATATGCAAACTGCACTGGCGAATAAGGATTTGATGTGGGAAACGAGCGTGCAAACCGATATTGGAATAGATGCCGGTTTCCTTAAGAACCGTCTGACGCTGGCAGCGGATTATTACTACAAACGTACGGATGGAATCCTTGTCAGCTTGCCGATATCAGGGACAATCGGTCTGGATGCTCCGGTACAGAATGCGGCAATTGTTGACAATAAAGGATTTGAGTTGGCCCTGGATTGGAGGGATAATATCGGCGATTTCTCCTATGGCCTGCATTTCAATATCTCGAATAACCGGAACGAAGTGATTAGTCTCGGAGGTGCAAATCCTACGGTAAGCGGCGGTGCGGCCGATGTAATAACCACCGTCAGGGAAGGATATCCGATTAATACATATTGGGGATATCAGACCGACGGATTACTTACCCAGGCCGATATAGACAATAACTATCCGGTATACGACAGCCGTATGACTGCCGGCGATGTGAAATATATCGACCGTACTCAGGACAATAAGATTGACGCGGAAGATATGACGGTGATTGGCGACGAGTTTCCGCGATACCCGTTCGCAATAAGCGCTAATGCGGCATGGAAGGGATTTGATCTCTCTTTGATGTTTCAGGGCGTTATGGATGCGCAGACGCGCGTATCGGGAGCGCTTGCCGAAGGCGGTAATTTCGAAGGTTTTACGCTTAACATATTCGAAGATTATTGGACGTCTGAAAATACGGACGCGCGCTTCCCCCGTCCACGTAAAAGCGTGGATTATAATGCGATGATGTCGGATTTCTGGGTGGTTGACGCCAATTATATCCGTTTGAAAAACATACAGTTAGGCTATACATTGCCGCATGCGTTGAGCCGGAAGGTGTATATTGAAAAAGCCCGTATTTATCTGGCAGGCAGTAATGTGTTGACGTTGTCGCCGCTTAAGGAATGGGGACTTGACCCGGAATTTGTCGCAGGACGGTTTTTGTATTATCCGCAGACAGCTGTTTATACTATTGGCCTTAATCTGACATTCTGATTTTATCGTTATGAATATATTAATGTAAAAATAAATCGTATGAAAAAAAAATCTATATATCTGTTTTTGTTATGTGTCATGTTTGGATGTACCGATATTCTGGATACGATCCCTACCGACCGCTTGTCGTCTGAAGTGTACTGGCAGACCGACAAAGATGCGGAATATGCGGCGAACGCTATCTATCAGTTCCTGGAAAGTCCGGTAACTATACTCGGACGCGACGCGATGTCGGATATTGCGCGCGCTACGTTCGAGACTTCGGACGAAACAAAAGTTGAAGCCAGCATTGCCGACCCGCAGACGAATATTTTTCAAAACACATGGAATGATTTGTACAAAGGTGTTCGCCGTTGTAACGATTACATGGCAAATGTCGGCAAGATAACGCCGGCAGACGAAGCGTTCGTCAATCGCGTTACCGCCGAAGTGCGTACGCTTCGTTGTTATTTTTATTCCCGCTTAGTTTCTTATTTTGGCGATGTGCCTCTGGTTACAACGCCTGTTGGCATCAGCGAATCGAAAACCCTGACCCGGACTCCTGCGGCTGAAATTTATGATTTTATTTATAAGGAGATTTCCGAATCTGTGGCATATCTGCCGGAGAAAACAAACGAAAAAGGGCGTGTGACGAAAGGCGCCGCATTGAGTATTCTGGCGCGTACGATGCTGTTCGCCGCAGGAAATGTGACGGGCGTCGATAACCGTTCCTCCGTCTATTATGAACGTGCCAGGATCGCCGCCGATGCGGTAATAGCTTCGAACGTTTATTCCCTTTTACCCGCATATAATGATTTGTTTACGTACGAAAACGAAAACAGTCAGGAAGTTATCTTCGATAAACAGTTTATCAAAGATCTGCAGTCTAATTCGGTGATGAATAATTTCGGTGCAGTATCACTCGGTAATAACGGTTCGATGATGTCGCCGACGATTGTGCTGGTAGATGAATACGAGACCTCCGATGGGAAGAAAATTACGGAAGACTTATCCTACGACCCGAAGAATCCTTATGAAAACCGTGATCCGCGACTTGGCTATACGCTATATGTGCCTGGCGGCATTTTGCCTAATGGCACGGTTTATGATTCACGTCCGGGATGGAGCAGTTCCGCCGATGTGATTGGTGCAAGTTATCAGGTATCCAAGACCGGTCTGCTCCCTAAAAAATATATTAATGCGGAAGACATAGGGCAAAGTAATCGTAC
This sequence comes from Tannerella sp., assembly GCA_031258835.1. GTDB lineage: Bacteria > Bacteroidota > Bacteroidia > Bacteroidales > Tannerellaceae > Tannerella. The sequence continues at coordinate 56,980 of JAIRMH010000099.1, read as the reverse complement.
AAACTGCGGTATAAATCTTATTTTAATCCGTTATGCGGAGATTCTGCTCGTTGCGGCAGAAGCCCGGATTGAACTTAATATGGAAGCAGATGTGGCGCTAAAGTATATAAACGAGGTGCGTCAGCGTCCCGATGTGAATATGCCGGCGTTGTCGGGTATTACGTCGCAAGGGGAGCTGCGGCAGGCTGTACGCCATGAACGGATGGTTGAACTCGGACTGGAAGGAAACCGCTTCTTTGATATCCGGCGCTGGAAGATAGCGGAAGATGTCTGCAATATGGACTATATCACAGGAATGAGGTATGTGAATAAAGATTCCGGCGAACTTGTCACAATAACGACCGATTATAATAAAAAATTCACCAAAAAGGATTATCTTTGGCCGATCCCTTATAATGAAAGACAATTAAATACGAACTTAACTCAAAATGACGGATGGAATTGATTATGAATACAATAATGTCAAAAACATTGCCGTTTGCTGCGCTCGCCCTGTCGGCGAGCGTATGCAACGGCGCTGAAAAAGAGAAAAACGGCAAGACTGCTAAAACAAATATTCTTGTTATACTTGCCGATGATATGGGCTACTCCGATATGGGTTGTTACGGAGGCGAAATACAAACCCCCAATCTGGATCGGCTGGCTCAAAACGGCGTGCGTTTCACCCGTTTTTACAATGCCGGACGCAGTTGCCCTACGCGCGCTTCGCTGTTAACAGGCCTCTACCCTCATCAGGCCGGCGTGGGACGTATGACGTTCGACCAGCATCTGCCCGGATACAGGGGAACCATGACGCATAACGGCGTTACTATTGCCGAAGTGTTAAAAGAATCAGGCTATCATACCGGAATGATAGGTAAATGGCATGTCGCGGAAACGCCGCTTCGTCCGGATCAACGGGAGTGGCTTGCCCATCAGGTATATCATGAAGAATTTGCGCCGAAAGAAAATTATCCGACATATCGCGGATTCGAAGATTTTTACGGCACAATATACGGAGTTGTCGATTATTTTGACCCTTTTAGCCTTGTGAATGGCGAAGAGCCGGTTCGTGAGGTGCCGGAAGATTATTATAGCACCAATGCTTTGTCCGATAGTGCAGTAGCATATATAAAAAAATATGCGGCTTCGGATAAGCCTTTTTTCATATATTTATCTTACCACGCCCCTCACTGGCCATTGCATGCTTTGGAGGAAGACGTCAAAAAATATGAAGACGTCTATAAAGCAGGCTGGGAAGCCATCCGTAATGCCCGGTACGAGCGTATGGAAGAACTGGGAATATTTGATGACTATACCGATTATCTGACGAACAGGCAGTCAAAGAAAGAATGGGAATCTAATCCGCATAAGGAATGGGACGCCCGTGCAATGGCCGTACATGCAGCCATGGTCGACCGTATGGATCAGGGTATAGGTAAGGCGCTGAAAGCTTTGGAAGACGCCGGCGAAATGGATAATACGCTGATATTATTCCTGTCTGATAACGGATGTAGCCCTGAGGTTTGTCAGAATTATTCGCCCGGAGAAAATGACCGTCCGGATATGTTACGCGACGGTACGCCGATGATTTACCCGAAAAATAAGGAGGCGTTGCCCGGACCGGAGACAACTTATGCCTCTTTAGGCCCGGAATGGGCTAACGTTGCCAATATGCCGTTCCGTTTCTGGAAAGCGAAAATGTATGAAGGCGGTATTTGTACGCCGGTGATCGCTCACTGGCCTGCCGGAACAGACCTGAAAAAAAATTCCGTAATAACGGATGAACCCTGCCATATCATTGATATTATGGCGACAATCCTTGATATTACGCACGCCGAATACCCGGAAGAATATAATGGAAACGCCATTATTCCTTACGAAGGGAAAAGCATCTTTCCCATATTAAAAACAGGCGAACGGGAAAGACATCCGTTTATCGGTTTTGAACATTTCAATGAAAAAGCGCTGATGAGTAACGACGGCTGGAAAATCATACAACCGGGAAAAAAAGCCGGATGGGAACTCTACAATTTGAACGAAGACCGTACGGAAATGCATAACGTTGCAGCGGAAAATCCGGAAAGGCTGGCCCGTATGATTTCCCAATACGAGGAATGGGCAAAACGAACAATGGTATTTCCGGCGCCGGATTGAAACAATATCACTACTGATCAACGGCCTCACTGCTCACTGTAATCGGTGTTTCTTTTGTTTATTTACCGGAAAAAATATACTTTTGTCCCGTATTCGTATGGAATGAAACAGGAAGAGCAGCAAATCATCCGCCTGCTTAAAGAAGGAGACAGCAGAGCTTACAAGTATCTGTATGACAGGTATTATACCTTGTTGTGCGCTGTTGCATACGAATATCTGGACGACCGCTTCCCGATCGAAGACATTGTGAACGAACTTATTTTTCATCTCTGGGAAAGGCGGGAAACGCTCGAAATCGTCACGTCTCTGCGGAGTTACCTGATACGCGCTATCCGAAATCGTTGTATCAACGCGCTTCAACGCGAACGCGAACGGCGCGAATTTACGTTTTCAGCGATGAACGCAGACGAGTATGAAACAATTCAAACGTCCGAATCCGGAGACTATCCGTTAGCCGTACTGCTCGAAAACGAACTGGAAGAGAAAATCAGACAGGCCATTGAAAATCTGCCCGCAGATTCCCGCAGGATATTCAAGATGAGCCGCTTCGAAAACAAACGGCACGACCAGATTGCCGAAGAATCGGGTATTTCCGTCAGTACTGTCAAATACCATATCAAAAACGCACTCATGCGGCTGAAAGACGAATTGCGGGAGTTTTTGCAGTAAAAGTAAAATGTTAAATTTCGCCTCCTTAAGTGTTAAATCTCACTTTTATACTATCCCTTCCTTCTTCCGGGCTGTCCTCTTAATATATGGAACATAATATATCACATATAGACGAACTGATTCTGTCCTGTCTGTCCGGCAATTCGACGCCGGATGAAATGGCGGAACTGAAAGAGTGGCTCGACGCTTCTCCCGAGAACAGCGCGCATCTTCGGGCAATACGCGAAATATGGCTGGCAAGCGGCGTCCTCGACCATGCCGAACGTTTTGATAAAAACCTTGCCTGTGAGCGATTTTCCGCTTACATGAACCGTCACACGAGTGCCGGCAGAAAGGCAAAGACGGGAAAGCATGTCGTCTTACGTTACCTGAGTTATACCGCAGCGGCTGTCGCCCTGCTGATAGTCGTTTCGTACGCGTCGTACCGGCATGGCGGCGAGCAGGTGAAAAATCGCTTTGCCGACATTATCATTGAGGCACCAAAGGGAGCAAAAACGAAAATGTTTCTCCCCGACGGTACGCTCGTCTGGCTGAATGCAAGTTCTAAAATCACCTATTCGCAAGGCTTCGGCGTCAGTGACCGGAATGTCAGCCTGACGGGAGAAGGGTATTTTGAAGTGACTGGGAACGTCAAACTTCCCTTTCGGGTGAAAACGGACGAATTGCATGTCTGCGTGCTGGGGACAAAATTCAATTTCAGCAACTATCCTGATAACGAAGAGGCCATCGTGAGCCTGATTGAAGGAAAAGTGCATGTGAGAAATCTGATGAATGTGAACGAAGAAAAGAATATGGCGCCCGACGAAAAAGTTTTCCTGAACAAGAAAACAGGACAAATGCGCACCTTAAGCCACAAGACGTCCTCTTCGTCCGAGTGGACAAACGGATACCTGTGTTTCGACAACGAGCTGCTGCCCGATATTGTCAAAGCACTGGAACGGAGCTACGACGTAAAAATAAGTATCGCCGACAAATCGCTGGAGACCGCCCGTTTTTACAGCGATTTCTCGCAGCAGGAACAAAATATTGAAGACATTCTCCGACTGCTTAAGTCTACCAGGAAACTGACTTACACGATAGAAGGAAAAAATGTCATATTGCGAGAGGAAAAATAAGATGAAGTATCTTGCCGACAAAATTCCGAAGGCGTCCGGAAGCGATGGAAAAATATCAAATAATCTCTTTTGGGCAAAATTATCAACTATTAATAATTATTTTTATATCTCTATTATCATGGAACATAAAAAGAAAATCATTTTTATGATGGGGATGCTGTTTTGCTTTTATTTAACAACATTTGCGCAAGGCATAACCCTGAATTTGAACAATGTAACAGTGAGAAGCGCTTTCGAGGCGTTGAAGAAAGAGTATAAATACATGTTCATTTACGAATCGAACGATGTGAATACGCGGAAAACCGTTTCCGTCAATGCTCAGAACCAATCTCTGGATGCAGTACTGAACCAAATTCTCGTGGGGCAGGATGTGACGTATGAAATCAATGAGAAAAACATCGTGATCCACAAATCAACCGTCAGGACACAAGCGGTCGAAAGGCGCATCACCGGAATGGTCGTCGATGAAAACAACGAGCCGGTCATCGGCGCCAATATCAAGGAGAAAGGAACGACAAACGGAACCGTGACCGATGTGGACGGAAACTTTTCGCTGGAAGTAGAGGAGAATGCTGTGCTGCAAGTATCTTATATCGGATATATTACGCAGGAAACAGGCGTATTATCTTCATTCGTGGGAGAGAGGGGTAAATACCTTGTGATCAAGCTAATAGAAGATGTGCAGGCGCTTAATGAAGTAGTAGTAGTCGGATATGGAGTGCAGAAAAGAGCTTCGGTAACAGGCTCGGTTGCATCTATTCAGTCAAAAGACATTGTGACTGTGAAAACACCTAATATTACCAATACACTTGCCGGGAAGTTGCCCGGATTACGCGCCGTGCAACGAAGCGGAGCTCCGGGAGACGATGCCGCCTCTATTGATATCCGCGGTTTCGGGAGTGCACTAATTATTGTGGATGGCGTTGAGCGCGATTTCAGTCAGATTGACGCGAATGATGTCGAATCCATCAGCGTACTGAAAGACGCTTCGGCAGCCGTATACGGATTCAAGGGAGCTAACGGAGTTATCCTTGTTAATACAAAAAAAGGTGAAATAGGAAAGCCCAAGATCAGTTATACGGGATATGCCGGAGTTCAGAACATCACGCGGTATCCGGAATTTTTGAACGGATATGAATACGCTCTTCTGTATAACGAAGCTCAACAGAATATAGGAGTGAATGCCCCATATTCGGCAGAGGAACTGGAAAGATTCAAATTGGGAACAGTTGACTGGTACAAGGAAACAATTCGTAATTCGATCCCGCAGATGTATCACAATATGAGTGTATCCGGCGGATCTGAAAAAGTGAAATATTTCTTTTCTCTGGGGCTTACCGATCAGGAGGGTATTTATAAATCCGGAGATTATTCATTTCAGCGCTATAATGTTCGTTCCAATGTTTCAGCGCAGATAGTAAAGGGGTTCAGCGTCGATTTGCAATTGAGCGGACGTTTGGATACACGAATCAAACCTTACGAATATGAAGGAGGTTTGATTACCCGCAGCATTCAGATGGCGAAACCGGTATTTCCTTTATATGCAAACAACAATTCTTCCTATTGGCAAAATGCCGGCGATAAAGGAAATCCCGTACACATGTCAGATGTCGACGAAGTAGGGTACTCGCGGAGAGACAGGCGGGAATGGAATGGCTCAATAATATTTAACTGGGAAATACCATGGGTTCAGGGTTTAATTGCAAAAGCAGTGTTAGCTTATGACTACAGAAACACTTACACTAAAGACTGGTACAGGGAATGGTATGAATACAGCTACGATGCGGCTGCTGATGTATACAATATTACCGGAAGTCACACAATATCCGAATTGACTGCCAATTCGGAGAATTATTTTAAGCCGACTCAGCAATATTCTCTCAACTACAGCCGTACGTTTGCAAACCACGACATAGGAGCTTTGCTGTTGTGGGAAATGTACAACCACAGGACAGACTGGGTAAAAGCGTATCGTCAGTTTTCAGTAGGCGCCATCGACCAAATAGGCGCCGGAGACAAGGTCAATTTGAATAATGACGGCAACGCATCCGTATCGGCTCATGAGGGATTAGTAGGACGGCTGAACTATGCATATGCCAGCAAGTATTTGGCGGAAGTAAGTTTTCGCTACGACGGTTCGTATAAATTTGCTCCCAAAAAGAGGTGGGGATTTTTCCCGGCAGTTTCTTTGGGCTGGAGAATCTCCGAAGAATCATTTTTCAAGAACGCATTGGCTTTTATCGAAAATCTGAAAATAAGGGGTTCTTACGGGAAAGTGGGAGATGAAGGCGATTTTGCCGCATACCAGTATTTAACCGGATATAATTATCCGAGCGGAAACTATGTACTTGGTTCGGACGGTCTCTCGAACGGTGCGAAAGACAAAGGAATGCCCAATACAAACTTGACGTGGTACGAATCAACCACTTCGAACATAGGCATCGAGATTTCAGTCCTTCACGGACTGTTATCGGCAGAATTTGATTATTTTACCAGACAACGGGATGGATTGTTGGCGACACGGCTGCTCACTTTGCCTACCACATTCGGACAATCACTGCCTGAAGAAAATCTTAATTCGGACAAAACGTCCGGTTTTGAAATCGTGCTGGGACACCGGAACAGGATAAATGATTTCACATACGACGTAAAAGCCAATTTCTCAACGACAAGGCAATACTACGGATATGTCGAGCGTGCCGCCTCAATCAATATGTACGACAATTGGCGAAATAACACGAATAACCGATATAAATCTATCAGCTGGGGCAAAAAGGTCGTTGGGCAGTTTCAGTCGTTCGAAGAAATTCTGAACGCCCCGATTCAGGACGGCAACGGGAATAAATCTCTGCTGCCGGGCGATTTCAGGTATGAAGACTGGAATAATGACGGTCTTATCAACGGAAATGATGATCAGCCGATAGGACATGGTTCAAATCCTCGCATGTATTACGGATTGAATTTGTCCGGAGCATGGAAGGGATTCGATTTGACCCTGTTTTTCCAGGGTGCAGCCGGTCACGAAGTGTTCATTAACGGCGATTTTGCAGATCCGTTTATACAACAGGGACTGGGAAATGGCATCGACATGTGGATGGATCGCTGGCATAGAGAAGACCCGTCAGACCTCTACAGTAACTGGATTCCGGGATATATGCCGGCTCTCCGACCGACAGGTTATCAGGCAAATCGAACGAACAATACCTGGACGTTGCAGAACGCAGCTTATCTTCGACTGAAAACTGTCGAAATAGGATATTCCTTGCCAAAAACGTGGTTGACGCATATGGGTATAGATAATATCAGGTTGTATTTGAATGGATTCAATATTTTAACCTTCTCAAATACAACAGGGTATATGAAATATATGGATCCGGAAAATGATAATACTATGTTCCGTTATTATCCTCAGATGAAAACAATAAATGCAGGTGTAAATATTTTATTCTAACCTTTAAAATTACGATTATGAAATTATATAAAGTAACAGTTTTCGCTATTGTCTCATTGATAATTACCGCTTGCAATGATTATCTGGAGAAAGAATCGTTTGATATCATTACGCCGGAACAGGTATGGAAAGAACCGAAACTCATAAACGGTGTGATGGTCAATTTGTATGACGGTCTTCAACTGGAAGATTTTAATTACTGGTACAGAGACGCATGGCGGCTTCAAAATCCGAGTACCATGTCCGACGAAGCGCAGGGTTCCTTTCAGAAAGACCCCTTGTTCGATAATGGGAATGCCACGTATACGTATGAAGATTATCTGTTCGAACAGAAATTTTCCGATCGGTACAAACTCATACGGAACTGTAACGATTTTATCGTACAGGTCGAAACGGCCGTTTCACTCTCCGATGCCGATAAAACATTGCTTCTGGCAGAAGCCCGTTTCCTTCGCGCCATGCATTACTTTACTTTGGTAAAGCGATACGGAGGCGTACCTTTGGTTACCGAACCGCAGGAATATGACCCCAACAATCTGGAGGCATTGATGGTTCCCCGCAACAAAGAAGTTGAAGTATATGATTTTATCGTGAAAGAATGTCGGGAAGCCGCAGCCGGATTGCCTTTACGTCGAGAAGCCTCGGCAAAATATCGCACTGACAGAGGTGCAGCTTTAGCTCTTTGCTCGCGGGCTGCATTATACGCCGGCTCCATAGCGAAATATGGTTCAGTCCAGTTGGATGGAGTGGTGGGTATCCCTGCATCCGACGCCACCCGTTTCTTTCAAACATCATACGATGTTTCTTCGGAGATTCTGTCGCTGGGCGTGTATGCTCTGTACAATAAAAAACCGGATGACAGATCTCAGAATTATTGTGACATGTTTTTGAAAGGAAACGGAGACAATGGCGAGTATATTTTCCAGAAACAATACAATGTGGCCGGAGGGAAAGGACATGACTGGGACAAGCGAAATGCGCCTTTTTCTTTCCGTGCCGGAGGATGGGGTTGTGGCGTAGCTCCTACGCTTGAGATGATTGAAGAGTATGAATGTACGGATGGCGTTGCGGAACCGCTACGGATAACGGATTCCCAAGGGACGTCGCTACGGTTCGAAGATCCTTACGAACTGTTCATGGGAAGAGATCCTCGCTTGTATGCCAGTATTTATTTGCCCGGATCACCAATAAAAGGCTCCGTGATGGAATGGCGCCGTGGAATCATTGATTTTGAAGGGAATCGCCACATTGCTACCAGTCAGCCGGACGGTGGCAATCAAGCGGAAATAGGCGGTGTGGTATACAGTACAACCGGAAAAGATGGCGGAGCCGATGCCGGAGATGCTTCCAAAACAGGATTCTATCAGAAGAAATTCTTCGATGAGACGTTGACGGACATGAATATGGGTAAGTCGGAAACTCCATGGCCGGTTTTTCGACTGGGCGAGATTTATCTGAATCTGGCGGAAGCGGCTATGGAATTGGGGAAAAATGCCGAAGCTTTGCAGGCCGTGAACTCAATTCGGGAACGGGCAGGAATATTTTTGTTAACAAATATCGATATGGCTAAAGTGCGCCATGAACGTAAAATAGAACTGGCGTTCGAAGGACACCGTTTTTGGGATATGAAACGCTGGCGAATAGCGCATTTGGATGTTGAACAGGGTGGATTGAACGGCTTCAGGGGGACAGCGATATATCCATGGCTTGACATCAGCGACAATAAATTCGTTTTTGAAAGAGGATATAATGCTCCTAAACAGAGAAGGATTTTTCTCGAAAAAAACTATTACTTGAAAATAAATACCGATGATATTAATTCCAATCCGAAATTGGTTCAAAATCCGGGATACACAAATTAACAAACGAATTAAACAAAACTGATATGAAAAAAATAAATTTATATCTTACATCAATGGCAATCATGTTCTTACTGACCGGTTGCCTGAATGAGCTTGATAACTATGACGCACCGGACGGAGGTATAACGGGAAAAATTCTGGATGCGGAAACAAACGAACCTGTTCCTCTGCCGGTCCAAGGTTCAACAGGAACCATCATCAATTTGTATGAACTGAATACGGATGCGACAAAATCAGTTGATTTTTATGCAAAATACGATGGGACGTATGAAAACACTCAAGTATTTAACGGCGATTATGAAATAGTTGTCAATGGCCCGTTTGTCTCCCCGTGTAAAGGAAATGTAACCGTAAAAGGCCAGACTTCTTATGATTTGAAAGCGCTTCCTTATGCCCGTATTAACGCATCTGCAACCGTGTCGGGTGGAGTTGTCACTGTTCAATATGCGGTAAATACGACTTCTTCATCTTTTAAAGTGTCGGACGTCTATGGTTATTGGAATTTTGCTCCGGGTGTTGATGACGGCGTAGCCAATTATGCAGAGAAAATTACCGTTACCGAAACTTCGGGCGAGATAAAATTTGATCTGAATAATAACCAGACGTACAAGAATAATCATTACAAAATCCAGGCGAATGGAAACCGGATTTATGTGCGTATTGGCGCTAAAGTAGATGGAAACGTGAATTACAGCGTTATTTTAACGGTAACAGTATGATTTGTTTTTTATGCAAATATTAATCAAAAACAGAATTTGAAAAGGATCTTTATACTCATCAAAACTGTTCGATAGCGAGAGTAATATGAAAAATAATGTACTGGTACATTGTACCCAAAAAAGAACAAATGCAATGAAATATTTGGAAATAACGACTATTTGTCTCCTGTTGTCTTTTCCTCTCTTTGCACAGAAAGACCGGAACGAAAATATTTTACCTGATTGGGCTTTAGGTGGTTTCGTGCGGCCCGAAGGCGCGAATCCGGTCATTGCGCCGGAGGCTAAAAGCCGTTTTTATTGCCCAATGCAGAAAAAACAGGTCAAATGGGAAGAGAGCGACGTCTTCAATCCTGCGGCCGTTGTCAAAGATGACAGGATACAGGTCTTGTATCGGGCGGAAGACAATTCGGCGACGGGAATAGGAAAAAGAACTTCACGTATCGGACTGGCTGAATCCGTAGACGGTATACGGATGAAACGCCGCAGCGAACCGGTAATGTTTCCGGCCGAAGACAATGCTAAAGAATGGGAATGGCCAGGCGGATGTGAAGACCCTCGCGTGGCAGTGACCGAAGATGGTCTGTATGTGATGATGTACACTTCATGGAACAGGAAAGTCCCGCGTCTGGCAGTAGCAACATCCCGCGATTTGCTGACATGGGAGAAGCACGGTCCCGCATTTTTCGACGCCTTTAACGGACGGTTTAAAGATATGGCCTGCAAATCCGGGTCTATCGTTACGAAAATTAAGGATGGCAGACAGGTAATAGCCAAGGTTAATGGCAAATACCTGATGTATTGGGGCGAAAAAATGGTCGCCGCAGCCGTATCTGATGATTTGATACACTGGACGCCGGTACTGGACGCAAACAATGAACTACGGAGGTTAATCTTTCCGAGGGAAGGCTACTTCGACAGCGCCCTGACCGAGTGTGGGCCTCCTGCTTTGATTACCGGCAAGGGGATACTTCTCCTGTACAACGGAAAGAATCAAACAAACGACAAGCGCGACTTGCGGTTTAATGCCGGCACATACAGCGCCGGTCAGGTACTGTTCGACCTGAATGACCCGTATAAAGCCATTGCTCGTTTGGACGTTCCCTTCTTCCGCCCGATGGCTGACTTTGAGAAAAGCGGTCAATATGCGGATGGTACGGTTTTTATCGAAGGATTGGTATATTATCATCAAAAATGGTATCTATACTATGGATGTGCAGACTCGAAAGTCGGCGTAGCCATCTGCGATCCGGCGAATCCGACCGGCGGTGATGCGATTCCGAATATTTAGAGCGGTATTATTGGAGGCAAAGCTGTTGAGAATTATTTTAAAAATATCCGGCAAAATATTTGCAAATGCTATATTTTTGTATTATATTTGTCTGTTGTAAACAAAATGAAGAAAATATATTGTTTGCAATATTGAATGTTTTATTAAAATTAGCGATTATGAAAAATGTGAAGTTTTTTTTGATAGTGGCGGCATTGTTGGTCGTGTCAACGGCAGATGCTCAGTTGCGTTTTGGTGTAAAGGGCGGCGTGAATGTCGCCAAAGCAAAGTTTGAGAAGAAGTATTTTAAATCGGGTAATATAACGGGTTTCCATGTGGGGCCTACGTTAGAAGGGATGGTCGGACAAGGCGGTATAGGCATTGAAACGGCTGTTTTATATTCTCAGAAAGGGTTTAACTCGGATAATGGAAAAGTCCGGAACGCATACATGGAGATACCTCTTCATCTTAAATTTAAATTAGGGTTGCCTCTTGTGAATCCGTATGTGGCTGTAGGTCCGTATATAGATATTCGTATCGCGGGAGATAAGAAATGGGACGTATCAAAGACGACCGAAGGGATAATACATCAGATAAAAACAAAAAGTTTTGGCGCCGGATTGGATTTCAGCGCAGGAGCGGAAGTGTTTAAGAATTTGCAATTAGGTATTACTTATAGCCTCGGACTGACGGATAATTACGAAACGTTTAATGTGAAGGATATAGAAAGTTATAAAGGTAAGGCGCATACATGGTCGGTGAATGCAACGATCTTCTTTTAATACTTCGACAATCTGTATTAATCGAATGTTGTTGCAGGAAGAATAATGAAATATGTAGAAGTGATACTCCCGTTACCTCTGGCCGGTACTTTTATTTATTGTGTGCCGGATGTGATGGAAAATGCTATTTCCGTGTATGTTCGTGTTGTCGTGCCTTTTGGTAAAAAACATTATTATACGGGCATTGTCGCGGAAATATATGATTACAAACCCGGAAAATCAGACAACTATCAGGAAATAAAGGAGATATTTGCATTGTTGGATGAAAAGCCGGTCGTACGTGCATATCAGTTGCGCTTATGGCAATGGATATCTTCTTATTATTTATGTTCGATAGGAGAGGTTTTCCGGGGGGCTTTGCCCTCGGGACTAAAACCGGAGAGCCAAACGATTGTTACGATAAACCCGGAATATGAGGTGGAAGAGCGCCTGAAACCCAACGAACAAAAGATATTGGGCGCTTTTTCGTCTCATAGGGGTTTGTCTGTTTCGGATCTGGAACGTATCTCCGGCCTGAAAAATGTTTTTCCTCTAATCAATTCTTTACTGGAAAAGGGGGCGATTGAGATCAATGAATCTTTGAAGCAAAGATTTAAGGATAAAATGGAAACATATGTATGCCTGGCCGGAAATATACGTAATGAAGAAGATCTGAATGTCGTTTTGGCATTGCTTGTGAGAGCGAAGCAACAGGAAAAGTTATTATTGGATTACCTTATCCTTAGCGGAGTCGTTTCGGTTTGGGATGGTACAAATGCCGTTCCGGTTGCCGGGACGCTCTCCGCTTTGGTCGGTAATGTGGACGAATTAAAAGTCAAATTAAACGGGACAACTCCCGTCTTTGTGTTAAGGAAAAGATTATTAGCGTATTCCGGTGTTAGGCCGGCAGTGCTGAATGTCTTATTGAAACGGGGAATTTTTGTTGCGGAAGAACGAGCGGTGAGCCGTATTGTCTCGTCGGATATAAGCATGCGGGAAGTCGTTACGTTATCCGAAACGCAGCAAAAAGCGTACGAAGATATAAAAAAATCTTTTGAAACGAAGGATATCGCGTTGTTGTACGGCGTTGCTTCAAGCGGTAAGACGGATATATATATTCGTATGATTTCCGATATGTTGACGGAAGGCCGGCAGGCGCTTTATTTATTGCCCGAAATCGCTATTGCCGCGCAGGTTACGGATCGCCTGCAACGGGTTTTCGGCAGTCGCCTTTTGGTGTATCATTCAGGTTTTTCGGATAATGAAAGAGTTGAAATATGGAACCGTTTATTACAAACAGATGAGCCGATTGTCGTATTAGGAATCCGTTCGTCTATATTTTTACCATTTGCACGACTGGGATTGATTATTGTCGATGAGGAACATGACGCTTCATACAAACAACAGGAATCAGCGCCACGTTACCACGCCCGGAATGTCGCGATGATGCTGGCTCTCGAACATGGCGGCAAGGTGTTGTTAGGATCGGCGACGCCATCGTTAGAATCTTATTTGTGGGCGTTAAACGGGAAATATGGCATGGTAGAACTCAATAACCGCTATGGAAATGGGCGGTTTCCGCAAATAGAGGTTGTTAATGTCAGGGATTTGCGTCGTAAGAAACGCATGAGAGATACATTGTTTTCGCCGTTGCTTTGTGAAAAAATTCAGGAGGCATTATCAAAAGGTGAGCAAGTTATATTATTTCAGAACCGTCGTGGCTTTGCACCATTGGTCGTATGCCGGACTTGTGGCGACGTACCGCACTGCGTCAATTGCGATGTCTGCCTTACGTATCATAAACAGTTACATCGTTTAGTGTGTCATTATTGCGGTTATTCCATACCATTATCATCGAAATGCCCCTCATGTGGCAGTATGGAACTTAAAATGCAGGGGTTCGGTACAGAGAAAGTCGAAGAGGAGATTCGCACGCTGTTCCCTTCTGCAAAAACCGCCCGTCTGGATACGGATACAGCGCGCACACGAAATGCTTACAGACGTATTTTGAATGATTTTGAGGAAGGAGAAACGCAGATTCTGATAGGCGCGCAAATGGTTTCAAAAGGATTTGATTTTGAAAATGTCAGTGTCGCAGGAATGTTGAATGTGGATGGCCTGATGAATATTCCTGATTTCCGCGCCTATGAGAGGGCCTTTCAGATGATACTTCAAGTGAGCGGGCGTACCGGACGCAGAGATAAACGGGGAACTGTTATCCTGCAAACATCGCAGTCCGAAGACCATCCGTTACTGCAAATGGCGCGGAATTTTGATTATTCGGGAATGGCGCAGGTACAACTGAAAGAGCGTTTTATATTTCGTTATCCTCCCTATACGCGTCTGATAATGATTGTGTTGCGCAGTCGCAATGAAGATGTTTTAGACCAAATAGCAGACCGCTATTCCGCCGAATTGAAATCGAGGTTCGGAGACTGTGTTTCGAATCCCGTATATCCTCCTGTAACCCGCGTTCAGACGTTGTTTATCCGTAAGATAATGTTGAAAATGGATCTGTCAGTATCTGTTTCCGATACCCGTAAAGTATTGGAAACAGTATATGAGGAAATGCAACATCATCCTCTATTCAAGCAAGTTATTTTGCACTATGATGTGGATCCCCAGTGACCTCTTCCGTCGGTTTCTCTTGTTCTTTCAGTTCGGGATAACTTACACGCGTGTGGTGCATGGTTTTCAACCGTTCAAAAAATACGCTTTTTATAGCATCAATGTCTTTGAATGTCAAAGGCGCGTTTTTCATCAGTCCGTCTGCTATCTGACTGTCAATAATCTTATTAATCAGGTTTTTAATGCTTTCATCAGTATAATCTTTCAGGCTGCGGGATGCAGCTTCGGTAGAATCGGCCATCATTAATATTGCCGTTTCTTTTGTAAAAGGGTTAGGGCCAGGATAGGTAAATGCCGCGTCGTTAACCGGTTTGTCCGGGAAATTATTACGGAAAGAATTGTAGAAAAACTTGGTTTTTCCTCTGCCGTGATGCGTACATATAAAATCAATGATGGCTTTGGGAAGTCCGGCTTTTTCCGCTATTTTTATGCCATCCGTAACATGGGAAATGATAATCTGTGCACTTTGTTCGAACGACAGTTTTTCGTGCGGATTAAATCCATTCTGGTTTTCCGTGAAAAATAAGGGGTTATTCATTTTTCCGATATCATGATATAATGTACCGGTACGTATGAGTTGAGTATCTGCACCGACTTTTTCGCCGGCCTTAGAAGCTAATATTGATACCTGAAGCGTGTGCTGGAATGTGCCGGGCGCCGTTTCCGAAAGTTTTTTGAGGAGCGGGTTGTTCAGGTTCGAAAGTTCGACCAGTGTGATGGAAGAGAGATACCCAAAAATTTTCTCCAATACATAAATGAGTATGTATGAGAACATTAGTAATATGAAATTGATGCTGAAATAGAGCGCCATTTCCCAATTTATTTTACTGAAATCGCCTTCCTGATAAATCACGAGACTTAGATAAAATATCATGTACGAAAGGAATACAAATAAAGAGCATTTAATCAATTGCGAACGTTGTGACAGTTCTTTTAGACTGAATATTACGACAATACCCGTGAAAATCTGTAATAGCAGAAATTCGTAAGGGAACAATGCCGTTAGCGAACAGATTGCTATCGTTATCAGATGCGTAAACAGCGCCGTGTGAGAATCGAAAAACGTACGGATAACAATAGGAATGATTGCAAAAGGGATGATATAAATATTGATAAGATTGTATTTAATACATATTTCAGAGAGGATACACGTTACGATGATGCATAATAATATAAAAATAAGGTTCTTACGTTTAAAAAATATCCTCGGATTAAAAGTGGCCATATAAAGTCCGAAACAAGCCATGATTCCGAATATGAGAATAAATTGTCCGATAAGTATAATGTTTTGGCGTTGTGCACCCCCGGATTTTGTCTCGTGCACGATTTTTAACGAACGAAGTACGCTATATGTGTGACTGTCAATTACTTCGCCACGGTCGACAATCCGTTCGCCGGCTTGTACCATACCGCTGGACAGTGGGATATTCTGGATTAGATCGCCCAGTATCTTATTCGATGTTTCGGGATCATAAAAGACATTTTCAGTCAAATATTCATTGATATTGCATCCTTTGAGAATATCTTTGTCGATATCTGCCGGAGCGCGGTTTATGATTTCTTCATATGCCGATTTTACCGAACGGAAGTCTGTCAACGGCCTGACATTTGCCACACTGTTTGTAAGCGTCGTTATGCGTGTACGGTTTTCTTTATTCATCAATTCAAAGTCGCTACCCGAAATGATGCCTTTGCGATATGTTTCGCGAAGACTTTTATCTATATACATTAATATATTATAGGGTATTCCCGCCTCCCGCAAAACAGGCATGCGATTGCGCCAGTTTTCGAGTTTCACATGTTCTTTGTCGGGGTTGAAACGAAAATAAGGTTCGAATTTTTTACGTATACTGTCTTTTACCGCTTCTATTTCACTTGCCTCTTTATAAATTGGGAAGTTGCTCGGAGCGGTCAGTAAGCCATATTTCCAGGGTTTACCTTCATTAAACTGATAACGGAATTTCCCTTCGCGCGGAAAGAAAAACGCAATGACAAAAGCAGTAATGAAAATACAAAAAGCGGACAGAATAATAGATCTCTTAGTATTCATGATGTTGTTGTTTTAATTGTTGACTGAAAATGTAATTTTTTCATGGCGAAAATACATAAAAAATTTAGTATGAGAAAAAAAAACGCTACTTTTGCAAAATTCTTAAATATTGTAAGTGAGAAATATATGTCGGAACGGAAAGTAAGAGTGCGTTTTGCCCCAAGTCCAACAGGGCCGCTTCACATAGGAGGCGTGCGTACGGCTTTGTATAATTATTTGTTTGCAAAACAACGCGGCGGCGAGATGATTCTTCGTATTGAAGACACAGATTCCCGGCGTTTTGTGCCCGGTGCGGAAGCGTATATCATAGAATCCTTCAAATGGCTCGATATCGGGTTTGATGAAGGTGTGGGTTATGGAGGCGATTATGGGCCGTATCGCCAGAGTGAACGGAAAGAAATATACAAAAAATATGTATGTCAGTTGCTTGACGCAGGCTTGGCGTATATAGCATTCGACACGCCGGAAGAGCTGGAGGTTAAGAGAAAGGAAATTCCTAATTTCCAGTATGACGCTTCGACGAGAATGGAGATGCGTAATTCGTTGACATTATCACCCGAAGAGGTGAGGTCGAATATCGATGCAGGCCGGCATTATGTAGTGCGTATAAAAATCGAACCCGGCGAAGATATTCATATCCGCGATCTCATACGGGGCGATGTCGTCATAAGTTCTTCTATCATCGACGACAAAGTTCTATTCAAATCGGCTGACAACCTGCCAACTTATCATCTTGCAAATATCGTGGATGATCATTTGATGGAGATTACTCATGTGATACGTGGCGAAGAATGGCTGTCGAGTGCGCCTTTGCATGTGTTGCTTTACCGCTATCTGGGTTGGGACGATACGATGCCGGCGTTTGCGCATCTTCCGTTATTGTTGAAACCGGAAGGCGGCGGGAAGCTAAGCAAACGGGATGGCGACCGGCTCGGATTCCCTGTTTTCCCGCTCGAATGGCATGATCCTAAAAACGGCGAAGTCTCGACAGGTTATCGAGAAAGCGGTTATTTGCCGGAAGCAGTTGTAAATTTTCTGGCTTTGCTCGGCTGGAATCCCGGAAATGATCAGGAACTGATGACGATGGACGAACTGATTCGGCTTTTTGACTTAAACCATTGCAGTAAGAGCGGCGCCAAATTTGATTACGAGAAAGGAAAGTGGTTCAACCATCAATATATCAGGAAGCGGAGTAACCGGGATATTGCTGAAATGTTTATTCCTGTCTTGGAAAGTCATGGCGTTAACAATGCAGATCCCGCTTATGTAGAGAAGATCGCCGGGATGATGAAGGAACGGGTGAGTTTTGTCCCCGAATTGTGGGAACAGACGTATTATTTTTTCGTTGCGCCGAGCGACTATGATGAAAAAACGCGCAAGAAACGTTGGCGAGATGACAGCGCCGCGCAACTTACGGAATTAGTCGGAATACTGGGTAATCGTGAGCCTTTCGATATCGAGGGAACGGAAGAGTACGTCAAATCCTGGATTGAACAAAAAGGATACCATCTCGGAAATATCATGAATGCCGTACGGTTGGCGCTTGTCGGTCAAGGTATTGGTCCGCAGGTTTTTCTTATTACCGAGGCGATCGGAAAGGACGAAACGCTACGGAGATTGCGTAGAGCCGTTGAAATGTTAGGTTGAAATCATTATTAATCATTCACCCTTAATTGTTGTGAAGTATTTATACACATTAGCTTTGCATTTGTATGCTTTATCGGTTGAGATAGCTTCTTTTTTCAACAGGAAAGCGCGTATGACGCGTATAGGACAATGGTATACAAATGGGATTTTGCGGAAAAAAATAGACCGGAATGCCAAATACATATGGTTTCATGCCGCATCGTTGGGAGAGTTTGAGCAGGGGCGGCCGATGATAGAAATAATCCGGAAGCGTTATCCGCAATTTAAAATACTGTTGACGTTTTTTTCTCCTTCCGGCTATGAAGTGCGTAAAAATTACGAAGGCGCGGATGTAATATGCTATTTGCCTTTTGATACTCCTTTCAAGGTGCGTAAATTCCTGTATCTGGCGAACCCCAGTATCGCTGTTTTTATCAAGTACGAGTTTTGGCTCAATTACCTCGCCGAGTTAAAGAAACGCGGCATAAAAACATATCTTATATCAGCGGTTTTTCGCCCTAACCAGATGTTTTTTAAATGGTACGGTACGTGGTATCGTAAAGCCTTGTCGTGTTATGAGCGTTTGTTTGTTCAGGATGAGGATTCCCGGATGTTATTGGCCGGATATGGGATTGATAATGTGGACGTTTGTGGTGATACGCGTTTTGACCGTGTTCTTGAAATACAGCAGAATGCGCGTCTTTTGCCGGAAGTAGAAGTTTTTGCAGAAGGGAGCAAATTGCTGCTGATTGCCGGAAGCGCCTGGCCGGAAGACGAAGAGATCATTATCCCTTATTTTAATGCACACCCCGAAATGAAACTTATCATTGCGCCCCATGAGATTCATCGCGAGCATCTGCTGTACATACAATCATTACTTAATCGTCCTTCCATTCGTTTGTCGGAGGCGTGCGAAGAATCTTTACGGACGAACGATTGTCTGATAATCGATAGTTTTGGCTTGCTTTCGTCTATTTATCGTTATGGTGATGTGGCTTATATCGGCGGTGGCTTCGGCGGTGGAATACATAATACGCTGGAGGCGGCTGTTTATGGTATTCCGGTTGTTTTTGGCCCTAAATATCATAAATTTAGAGAAGCTGAAAATTTGATAAACTGTGGCGGCGGATTTTCCGTTGACAACGAAACGGCATTCGCCGATTGCATGGACAATTTTATCTCCGATCCCGAATTATGCCGTATTGCAGGAGCGGCAGCCGGGGACTTCGTCGATAAAAACGCAGGAGCAACCGAAAAAATATTATCCTATTGGCGCTGAACGACCGTACTTGAGCGTTCGTCCGGAGAAAGCATTTTTTTTGTGTCGTTGATATACTGTTCATATGCAAGGCGTTCGGATGCAGACATAGCGATTGTGTCGGCAACCGATGGCGGCAATATGTTGTATTTTGGAAGTTTTACCCAGACAGGCGTGTATGAAGTGTTTATCGTCAGCGGTTTGTTTTTCTTTTTCATTATATCTAATGTTGCGATTATGCCGCCGTCCCGATAACGGTCACGTTGATTAGAAACTAAGTTCCCTAATGAATAGAGGGTGACGTGACCGGTATATCCATGTTCGTTTCCGGAGTTGTCCGTATATGTATCGTTGTAATTCGTAACAGGTTGTATGACATGCGGATGACTTCCGATGACAATTTCCGCTCCGTATCTGTGACACAATTCGGCAAGCGCTTTTTGTTCTTCGTTCGGATATCTTGAATATTCATATCCCCAATGGAAAAAGACGATTATGCAATCGATTTTCGAGCGGTCGGTCAAGGCAATGTCGCGTGCAATTGCAAATGAATCAATACGGTTGACACTTATCCCGTCCGGCGTCGGAAGGCCGTTTGTCCCATAAGTATAATTGAACAGTGCGAACGTAAGGCCTTTCGTCCGAAGTATCAGCGGATGGTTTTGGATAAACCGGCGGCTGTCGGTAAATACTCCCGTATGCTTAATACCTGCCGAATCAAGCAACGCCAACGTTGTCATTACGCCGCTTTTACCTCCGTCGAAAACATGATTATTCGCCATGACGGCAACATCAATGCCGGCATCGCTTAGCGCTCCTGCAAGTTCCTTTGGCGAACGAAATAAGGGATATCCCGTATGATGCCTCGATGTGGTCAATGTAGTCTCAAGATTTATAATAGAAAGGTCGGCTTGTTCGAATAGCGGTTTTACGTAACGGAACGATTCGGTATAATCGTATTCGCCATTGTCATTCTTTGCCGCATCAACTTGAGAGATGTGCTGCATCAAGTCGCCTCCAAATAGCAGGCGTGCGTGTTTGGGCGTTTCGTCAAGCATGTCGAAAGCGGCATCTAACCAGATATCTATATCTGTCGGATAATGCTGGTCGTCCGTTTCTTTATCGGATCGCTTGCGTCCCAGCCTGACAACGATTGCATTTTTTTCAGGAATGATAAATACATATTGGCCTTTGATGCCACGTAAATAGGGTATCTTTATCCTGTTTTTTTCAAGTAACCAGAACTGATATCCGTAATGCCGGTTTATCTCGCCGTATTTTTTAAATATCAGGTTACTGTCGGCAGTGATGGCTTCCGTTATATATTGTTCTGCTACGATTTGCCGGTCGTTCCACAGGCCTCCGTTCAGGACTAACTGCCCTAAACGGGCAAAATCCCGCGCATTGCTGTTAAAACAGCAAAAAGATTTTTCAAATCCGTCTTTGCGGTCGAGCGACCATATCGCATCTTCTTCAGCTTGCAACGGCGTCCATAATTTACGGGAGACATACGAACTGATGCTTTCGCCGGTAGCTTTTTCCAGTATGAACGCCAGCAGTTGAGTTACTCCGCTTTGATAAATAAAATTTACGCCGGGTTCTTCTATCTGTTTCATCCCGAGAGCTATCTTGTCGAGATCGTTGCCATAATATAATTGTGTAGTAGGAGAGGATATGGAGGTGTATGCTTCTTGAAAATCAACTCCCGCACTCATGGTCAGCAGATGCCTGATCGTCATGCGTTTTCCGTTATAACTCCCGAATTGTGGGAAAAAATCGCCGACCGGCTGGTCTACATCTCTTATAACCCCGTCGTCAATAGCGCATCCTGTTGCAAGTGAAATGATACTTTTTGCCATAGAGAAAGAATTGCTGTGCGATTGAGGCGAGTAATCGTCCCAGTATTGTTCGAACAGCAACTCTCCGTTTTGAATGATTACATATGCAACCGTGCCGTATGTATCAAAATCTTTCATATATTTGTCGGGAATGGAGAGTTTGTTATAATATTCGGAGAAAGGCCAAGGTTGGGGATCTCCTGTTTTTACGGTACGGTTTTCGAAAATCGGATACTGGTCTATTTTAGGTGTAAGATGAATCAATGCTTGCCGGATATAATACATGGACGGAAGCGTCAGCCAGATACCTGCAGTCAACAGGCAAACAAGGATGGCTGCCGTAATCAAGATACATTTCCTGTTATTTCGTTTCATATCATATGGATTAGTGAAGATCAAGTGTTGACATGACAGCAGTTAACCGTTATTGATGTCATTTGTACCATGATGCATACATGTGGTAGTTGTGCGCTATCCGCAGATTTATCTCTTTTGATTGTTCCGCATCCACTTTCTTTACGAATTTTGCCGGCGCTCCGGCGTATATACTTCCGGGTTCAACCTGCGTGTCGCTTAGCACCACAGAACCTGCCGCTATAATAGCGCCTTCGCCGATAACGGCATGGTCGAGCACAACAGCGCCCATGCCGATAAGCGCTCCATTGCATATTTTAGCGCCGTGGATCGTCACGTTATGGCCGATTGAAACATCGTCGCCTATTTCTATCGTTGATTTTTGGTATAAAGTATGCAAGACGGACCCATCCTGAATATTCACGCCGTTTCCTATTCGTATAGAGTTCACATCTCCCCGCAACACGGCACCGAACCAGATGCTGCAACCTTTACCTATAACAACATCTCCAATGATTGCCGCATTGTCGGCTAAATAAGTATCTTCGCCGATAATGGGAGTAAATCCCCGTACAGATTTTATCAATGCCATAGTTTGTAGATTTATAATTTGAGGATACAAAAGTAAATAAAAAGAATGGAATTAATTGTTTCATGAAAATATATGATTGAAAATTTTGTTGATAAAAAAACAATCAGTAATTTTGCGGCTCAAAAACTTGCATAATAAGAATATAATACAAAAAACAATATAATTTAAAAATTAGTTTATGATCGTAGTTCCATTGAAAGAAGGCGAAAACATCGAGAGAGCCTTGAAAAAGTTTAAAAGAAAGTTTGAGAAAACCGGAGTTGTAAAAGAACTTAGGAGTCGTCAAGCATTTATTAAACCTTCCATAAAGAAGAGAAAACAGCGTATTCACGCTATTTATGTAAAGCAGTTACAGCAGGCTGAAATTTAGCTGGAAGAAAAAAAAACCTGTGATATTTGTTTTTTTTGAAAAAAACACGTATATTCGTTGCATCTTAATGAATGTAGTGTGGAGAAATATGTGAATATGTTTATAGAGTATTTGCTGTATGAGCGGAATTATTCGGTTCATACATTAGACGCGTATATGAATGACTTGTTGCAGTTTACTTCATTTATCAGGGAAAAGGAAATTTCGGAAGGAGAATCTTTTGGCGTGGAAAGGATTGATCCCGATATCGTTCGCTTGTGGATGATGGACTTGATGAAACAGTCATTGTCTTCCGCTTCGGTCAATCGTAAATTGAGCGCTCTACAGTCATTTTTCAGATATCTTATTCGCCAGGGAATTATCGCGAATTTCGCATTTCTTTCGGGACCTAAAAAGGCAAAATCATTACCTTATTTCGTAAAAGAAAAAGAAATGGAGAAGATTCTTGACGAAGAAAACTTCGGAGATGATTTCAATGGGATCCGCAACAAACTTATCATTGAGATGCTTTACGAAACCGGCCTTCGTTGTTCGGAACTCGTCGGGATAAAAGATGTTGATGTGGATATAGATGCCATGTTGCTTAAAGTGACGGGGAAGCGTAATAAGCAGCGTCTGATTCCTTTTGCGGATCGCCTGAAAGAAATGATTGTATATTATATTAATGTACGTGCGCGAGAAATTGTGGTGAAAAGTCCGTCGTTTTTTGTCCGTAAGGACGGTCGGTCGGTATCGCCTGCTATCGTTTACTATATAGTGAAGAAGAATTTGTCGAATATTCCAACATTGTCAAAGCGAAGTCCGCATGTTTTAAGACACACCTTTGCTACCAGTATGCTGAATGACGGCGCCGCATTAAGCGCCATCAGGAATCTGTTGGGGCATAGCAGTCTGGCTTCAACATCGATCTACACGCATGTGACATTTGAGGAATTGAAGAAAGTGTATAACGCTCATCCAAGAGCAAAAAAGTAAGGAGGATTTTTTATGGATATTAAGATTAAATCGATTCATTTTGATGCAACTGAAAAGTTGGAATTGTTCATTGAAAAAAAAGTTTCAAAGTTAGAACATTTTTATGACGGAATTTTGATGGCCGATATTGTTCTGAAAGTTGTTAAACCCGAAACGGCTAAAAACAAAGATGTCAGTATAAGGCTTAAAATCAAAAGTGGGGACTGCTTTGCCGAGAAAATATGTGATACTTTTGAGGAAGGCGTTGATTTAGCGGTAGATGCATTGGAAAAACAGCTACTTAAGTTTAAGGAAAAAAGCAGGACAAAATAAAAAAAAACAAAAAAGGACAGAGAAATTTTGCGGGTACAAAAATAATGTCTAAATTTGCAGCCGTTTCGCCCGATGACGAAGCGGCTTTTTTAAAAACGCCTCTTTCGATCGGTTGGCTGGAGCACGTGATTTGCAATCTTGGGGTCGTTGGTTCAAATCCGACAAGAGGCTCGGAACGAAGAAGAGAGAAGCGTTTGAGGAGATGCGAAACAATGATGCCTGTGTAGCTCAGCGGTAGAGCACTTCCTTGGTAAGGAAGAGGTCCCGAGTTCAAGTCTCGGCACCGGCTCTGAAAGTGGCTTACAGAAGTATCGAGATACAGAGAGAGTAAGGATAGATGAACATTCTAAATTAATATAAAGATATTTAAGATTATGGCAAAAGAACATTTTAACAGGACAAAACCGCATGTAAACATCGGTACAATTGGTCACGTTGACCATGGTAAAACTACTTTGACAGCTGCTATTACAACTGTTTTGGCAAAGAAAGGTCTTTCCGAAATACGTTCGTTTGATTCCATCGACAACGCACCGGAAGAAAAAGAGAGAGGTATCACCATCAATACAGCACATGTAGAATACGAAACGGCAAATCGCCATTATGCACACGTTGACTGTCCGGGTCATGCCGACTATGTAAAGAACATGGTAACGGGTGCTGCCCAGATGGACGGAGCGATCATTGTAGTTGCCGCTACTGATGGTCCTATGCCCCAGACTCGCGAACATATATTGTTGGCCCGTCAGGTAAATGTACCGCGTTTAGTTGTGTTTATGAATAAATGCGATATGGTAGACGATCCTGAAATGTTGGAATTGGTAGAAATGGAAATGCGCGAATTGCTTTCATTCTATGATTTCGACGGTGATAATACTCCTGTAATACAAGGCTCTGCATTGGGCGGATTGAACGGAGATCCTAAATGGGAAGAGAAAATAGTCGAATTGATGGATGCTGTTGACACGTGGATTCCACTTCCTCCGCGTGATGTTGACAAACCGTTCCTTATGCCCGTTGAAGACGTGTTCTCTATTACTGGTCGCGGTACAGTTGCTACCGGTCGTATTGAAACAGGTATTATAAAAACCGGTGAAGAAGTTGAAATTATCGGTTTAGGCTCGGAAAATAAGAAATCTGTTGTTACCGGAGTTGAAATGTTCAGGAAGATTCTTGACGAAGGTCAGGCTGGCGATAACGTAGGTTTGTTGCTTCGCGGTATCGACAAAAATGAAATCAAACGCGGCATGGTGCTTGGTCATCCGGGGAAAGTTAAACCTCATTCTAAATTCAAAGCCGAGGTTTATATCCTGAAGAAAGAAGAGGGTGGTCGTCATACTCCGTTCCACAACAAATACCGTCCGCAGTTCTATATCCGCACGCTGGACGTAACGGGCGAAATCTCCTTGCCGGAAGGCGTTGAAATGGTAATGCCCGGCGATAACGTAACAATCGAAGTAGATTTGATCTATCCGGTAGCATGTAACGTAGGTTTGCGTTTTGCTATCCGTGAAGGCGGTCGCACGGTTGGCGCCGGTCAGATCACCGAATTGGAAGATTAATGGATAGAAGGAATATAGTCAATCGGTCAAAAGGTTGACTATATTAAACACGGAAGTAGCTCAGTTGGTAGAGTACCGGTCTCCAAAACCGGCTGTCGGGAGTTCGAGCCTCTCCTTCCGTGCAATTTCAAATAAATACTCAATGAAAAAAATAGTTCAATATTTTAGAGATTCATATAACGAACTTGTACATAAAGTTTCATGGCCTACAAGAGTAGAGTTATCCAACAGTGCTGTGGTTGTTTTATTTGCTTCCATAATCATAGCATTAGTTGTCTTTGCAATCGATTTTGTTTTCGAGCATACGATGCGTTTTGTTTATAACAGCATTTAGTATTGTTATGTCAGACGTTCAACCCAAATTTTACGTTCTTCGCGCAATAAGCGGAAAAGAGAACAAAGTGCGTGAATATATCGAGTCCGAAATGAAAAATTCGGACTTAGGGCAATATGTGTTACAGGTGCTTATCCCTACAGAAAAAACGATTAGCATACGTAACGGTAAAAAAGTGATGAAAGAACGCGCTTATTTGACGGGTTATGTATTAGTAGAAGCGATTTTGTTAGGCGAGGTAGCTCACTGTTTGAGAACAGTACCGAATGTGATAGGATTTCTTGGCGGGAATGAAAATCCGACCCCCCTGCGCCCGTCGGAAGTCAGCCGTATACTAGGAACGGTCGACGAATTGCTGGAACAGGATGAAGAGATGGATCTTCAATATTTTGTCGGCGAATCCGTGAAAGTGACTTATGGTCCTTTTAACGGTTTTACGGGCATTATAGAAGAGGTTAACGTCGAGAAAAAGAAACTCAAAGTGATGGTAAAAATCTTCGGACGAAAAACACCGCTTGAGTTAAGTTATGTGCAAGTAGAAAAGGAATAAGACTTTTGTTACGGAAAGTTAGATGCCTTTTTGTTTTTTCATTTATATAAATAGTTTAAAAAAATCAAGAAGATGGCGAAAGAAATTGCTGGACAAATTAAGTTGCAGATCAAAGGAGGAGCCGCAAATCCTTCTCCACCCGTAGGGCCGGCTTTGGGTTCGAAAGGTATTAATATTATGGAGTTTTGCAAGCAATTCAATGCCAGAACCCAGGACAAAAGCGGTAAAGTATTACCTGTTGTAATTACTTATTATTCGGACAAATCGTTTGATTTTGTTGTAAAAGCGCCTCCGGTAGCAGTCCAATTGTTGGAGGCCGCCAAACTGAAAGGCGGCTCGGCGGAACCAAACCGGAAAAAAGTGGCGCAAATCACTTGGGATGCAGTGAAAACAATTGCAGAAGATAAGATTGTCGATATGAATTGTTTCAATGTTGAATCCGCAATGAAAATGGTTGCCGGAACAGCACGAAGTATGGGTATTACAATAACAGGGACATTCCCGGGAACAAACCAGTAAAAAGTCAGGTAGAAGATGAGCAAACTTACAAAAAATCAAAAACTGGCTTCGGGTAAGATTGAAAACGGGAAAGCGTATACATTGAAAGAAGCGTCTGCATTGGTAAAAGAAATTACTTTGACTAAGTTTGACGCATCCGTAGATGTGGATGTGCGTCTCGGTGTAGATCCCCGCAAGTCCAATCAGATGGTAAGAGGCGTTGTGTCTCTGCCACACGGAACCGGAAAGGTGACAAGGGTTCTTGCGTTATGTACTCCCGACAAAGAAGCCGAAGCGAAAGAGGCTGGAGCCGATTATGTCGGACTTGATGAATATATTGATAAAATCAAAGGTGGTTGGACCGATATAGACATCATTATCACAATGCCTTCCATTATGGGAAAAATAGGTGCGTTAGGACGCATATTAGGACCGCGTGGTTTGATGCCGAATCCGAAAAGCGGTACGGTGACAAATGAAATAGGAAAAGCTGTTACGGAAGTGAAACATGGTAAAATTGACTTTAAGGTCGATAAAACCGGAATTGTACACTCTTCTGTCGGCAAAGCCTCTTTCCGCGCCGATCAGATATACGAAAATACAAAGGAGTTTATTTTAACGCTGATTAAGTTGAAACCTTCTGCTGCTAAAGGCGCTTATTTAAAGAGCATTTATCTTTCATCAACAATGAGTCCCGGTATTAAGGTTGACCCTAAAACGGTTGAAGATTAATAATTAAAAAAAATTGAGACGATGAAAAAGGAAGATAAAGGCAGAATCATTAACGAGTTAGCCGAACAATTGAAACAATATCCCCATATCTATCTTATGGATATCGAAGCCCTGAACGCGGAAAAGACAAGTAAGTTGAGACGGGAATGTTTCAAACAGGAAGTGAAACTTGTTATGGTTAAAAATACGTTGCTGAAAAAAGCAATGGATAATGTGGAAGAGACCGATTATTCGGAATTATACAGTGTATTAAAGGGTAACACCGCCGTCATGTTTGCGAATGTTGCGAATGCGCCGGCACGCCTTATTAAAAACTTTACGAAGGATGTAAAAGGCGGTGACGGAAAGCCGAAGTTGAAAGGAGCATATGTCCAGGAAGGGTTCTATACCGAAAATGACTTGGAAGCGCTGGCTACAATAAAGAGCAAAGAAGAACTCGTCGGAGATATAATCGGATTGTTACAATCACCGATGAAGAACATTATCTCAGCTTTGCAGTCTAATGGCGGACAGAAAATACACGGAATATTAAAGGCGCTCGAAGAGCGTAATTGAATTTTTTACAGAATATAAATCATTTAAATCATAACGAAAATGGCAGATTTGAAAGCTTTTGCAGAACAATTAGTAAATCTTACAGTAAAAGAAGTAAGCGAATTAGCAACAATTCTTAAGGAAGAATATGGAATCGAACCGGCAGCCGCAGCGGTAGCTGTTGCTGTTGATGGTGGCGCCGGCGCCGCAGCAGTTGAAGAAAAAACAGAATTTGATGTTGTACTTAAAGCGCCGGGCACTAATAAGCTGGCAGTAGTGAAGTTAGTTAAGGAACTGACCGGTCTTGGCTTGAAAGAAGCAAAAGATCTGGTAGACGGCGCTCCTAACAATGTAAAAGAAGGCTTGCCAAAAGCTGATGCAGAAGGAATTAAGAAACAATTGGAAGAAGCGGGAGCGGAAGTTGAGCTTAAATAGTTCATATAATCCTGCTTAGCAGGTTAATTGGTTAAGAATCTTTCTTTTGATGAAGATTCTTAACCTTTTTGTGTCTATTTTTATTATTAGTTCAATTAATTCCTACGATAGATGTCTTCAACAACTAAAACCCAACGAATTAACTTTGCTTCGATAAAAGATCAACTTCCTTATCCTGATTTCCTCGAAGTGCAATTGAAGTCATTTCAAGACTTTCTCCAATTAGATATGCCCCCCGAAAAAAGAAAAAAAGAGGGGTTGTACAAAGTATTTACAGAAAACTTCCCAATAGCCGATACGCGTAACAATTTTGTATTGGAGTTTCTTGATTATTATCTTGATCCTCCCCGTTATACGATGGACGAATGTATAGCGCGGGGACTAACTTATAGTGTGCCTCTCAAGGCGAAAATGAAGTTATATTGTACCGATCCCGAACATGAAGATTTCGATACGGTTGTTCAGGATGTGTATCTTGGCCCGATTCCGTATATGACCAATCGGGGTACGTTCATTATCAATGGCGCCGAACGGGTTGTGGTTTCACAATTACATCGCTCGCCCGGCGTGTTTTTCGGACAAAGTATTCATGCTAACGGAACAAAACTTTATTCGGCGCGTATTATTCCGTTTAAAGGCTCATGGATCGAATTTGCAACAGACATTAATAATGTCATGTATGCATATATTGACCGTAAAAAGAAGTTACCCGTAACAACTCTCCTGAGGGCCATAGGCTTCGAAAGCGACAAGGATATTCTTGAAATATTTAACCTTGCGGAAGAAGTGAAAGTTTCGACGGTAAACCTGAAAAAATATGCCGGTCGCAGACTGGCCGCCCGTGTACTTAGAACATGGGTCGAAGATTTTGTCGATGAAGATACAGGTGAAGTCGTATCTATCGAACGTAATGATGTTGTTGTTGATCGCGAGGCTTCGCTTGATGAGGATAATATTGACTTGATTTTAGATTCCGGCGCACAACATATCTTGCTGCATCGCGAAGACCAGAATCTGAATGATTATGCTATCATTTATAATACGTTGCAAAAAGATCCGAGTAACTCGGAAAAAGAAGCTGTATTATATATATACCGTCAATTGCGAAATGCGGAACCTGCAGATGATGCAAGCGCACGCGAAGTCATAACCAACCTGTTTTTCTCAGAGAAACGTTATGATCTTGGCGATGTCGGACGTTTTCGTATCAATCGTAAGCTGAATCTGCAAATAAACGATGATATCAGAGTGTTGACGAAAGAAGATATTATCGAAATTATTAAATATTTGATACAGTTGATTAACTCGAAAGCGATTGTTGATGATATCGACCACTTGAGTAATCGCCGTGTACGTACGGTTGGCGAGCAACTTTACAATCAGTTCGGCGTAGGGCTGGCGCGTATGTCGCGTACGGTGCGCGAACGTATGAACGTTCGCGATAACGAGGTGTTTACGCCTATCGACCTGATAAATGCAAAGACGATTTCGTCCGTCGTAAATTCGTTCTTCGGGACAAATGCATTGTCGCAGTTTATGGATCAAACAAATCCGTTGGCCGAGATCACCCACAAACGCCGTTTGTCTGCATTAGGACCCGGAGGTCTGTCGCGCGACCGTGCCGGATTTGAGGTGCGCGACGTGCATTACACCCATTACGGACGCCTTTGTCCGATAGAAACACCCGAAGGCCCTAATATCGGTTTGATTTCTTCACTTTGTGTTTATGCCAAAATAAACGATCTGGGATTTATTACAACGCCTTATCGTAAAGTGGAAAACGGAAAGGTGGATTTTTCGGACAGTACGTTAGAATATTATACGGCTGAAGAAGAGGAAGATAAAATTGTTGCACAGGGTAATGCACCGCTTAACGCGGAAGGCCGGTTTATTCGCGACCGTGTAAAAGCACGATTTGAGGCGGATTTCCCGGTCGTTTTGCCCGAAGAGGTAAATTTGATGGACGTAGCTCCTACGCAGATCGCATCAATTGCCGCCGCATTGATTCCTTTCCTTGAACATGATGATGCAAACCGTGCGTTGATGGGATCGAATATGATGCGTCAGGCAGTTCCGCTTATTCATGCGGATGCTCCTATTGTCGGCACCGGCATCGAAAGTCAGTTGGCGCATGATTCCCGTACGCAAATTGTTGCAGAAGGTTCGGGCGAAGTGATATTTGTGGACGCCACGACAATCAAAATAAAATATGATCGTACCGAAGATGAGGAATTTGTAAGTTTCGAAGATTCGGTTAAGATATATAATATCCCCAAATGGCGTAAGACGAATCAGAGTACGACAGTTGATTTGCGTCCTATTTGCCGTCGTGGTCAACGTATTGAAAACGGCGAGATTCTGACGGAAGGCTATTCCATACAAAACGGGGAACTGGCATTGGGGCGTAACGTCAAAGTTGCGTATATGCCGTGGAAAGGTTATAATTACGAAGATGCCGTTGTACTTAACGAACGCATCGTCCGTGAAGACGTATTTACATCCGTTCATGTTGACGAATATATACTCGAAGTCCGGGAGACAAAACGCGGAATGGAAGAACTCACTTCCGATATCCCGAACGTAAGCGAAGATGCGATTAAGGATTTGGACGAAAGGGGTATTGTTCGTGTTGGCGCCCGTATTCATCCTGGAGATATTATTATTGGTAAAATTACCCCGAAAGGGGAATCTGATCCTTCTCCCGAAGAGAAGTTGCTCCGTGCCATTTTCGGCGATAAGGCCGGCGATGTGAAAGACGCATCATTGAAGGCTACTCCTTCTTTGCATGGCGTTGTGATCGCAACAAGCCTCTTTTCGCGTATCATTAAGAAAAAGAATGGCCGGCAGATGGAAAAGAGTGTTCTGCCTAAAATCGAAGAAGAGTATGAACGGAAGATGGCCGAACTGAAAATTGTCCTTATAGAGAAACTGCTTACGCTAACGACAGGGAAAACGTCGCAGGGAGTTAAAGATTATCTGAATATGGAAATCATTTCCAAAGGCGCCAAGTTTGCTAAAAAAGCGCTTGAAGATCTTGACTATAACACAATTCAGGTAAGTAAATGGACTTCCGATGCTCATACGAACGGGATGATAAAAAAACTTATCCTGAATTATCTGAAGAAATATAAAGAACTTGATGCGGAACTGCGTCGCCGGAAGTTTGATCTGACGATTGGCGATGAGTTGCCTACCGGTATCGTTCAGATTGCAAAAGTTTATGTGGCAAAGAAACGTAAAATACAAGTCGGCGACAAAATGGCCGGACGCCACGGGAATAAAGGTATTGTCTCGAAAATCGTACGTCAGGAAGACATGCCCTTCCTCGAAGACGGGACGCCGGTGGATATTTGTCTGAATCCTCTTGGTGTGCCTTCGCGCATGAACCTCGGTCAGATTTTTGAAGCGGTACTGGGTTGGGCTGGACACGTGCTGGGAGAGAAATTCTCTACTCCGATTTTTGACGGCGCTTCGCTGGATGACCTCAATGCATGGACGGATAAAGCCGACCTTCCGCGTTACGGTAAAACATATCTGTACGACGGTGGCACCGGCGAGCGTTTTGACCAGCCGGCGACGGTGGGCGTTACCTACTTTTTGAAATTAGGTCATATGGTTGATGATAAGATGCACGCTCGTTCTATCGGCCCTTATTCTTTGATAACGCAACAGCCGCTTGGCGGTAAAGCCCAGTTCGGAGGCCAGCGTTTTGGAGAAATGGAGGTCTGGGCGATAGAAGCTTTTGGTGCATCTCATATCCTTCAGGAGATACTTACGGTGAAATCGGACGATGTTGTCGGACGTTCCAAGACGTATGAGGCGATTGTTAAAGGCGAACCCATGCCGAGACCCGGCATCCCCGAATCATTGAACGTTCTTCTCCATGAATTGAGAGGTTTGTGTTTAAGTTTTACATTAGAATAATTAACTCTTTATAAATCAATATAATATGGCTTTTAGAAGAGATACAAAAATAAAGAGTGACTTTACAAAAATAACGATTGGTTTAGCATCACCCGAAGAAATTCTGGAGAGTTCGCATGGCGAGGTGCTGAAACCGGAAACTATCAATTATCGTACATACAAGCCTGAACGCGATGGTTTGTTTTGCGAACGCATTTTCGGCCCTGTGAAAAATTATGAATGTTATTGCGGTAAGTATAAACGTATCCGCTATAAAGGCATAGTTTGTGACCGTTGCGGCGTGGAAGTTACGGAAAAGAAAGTGCGCCGCGAACGTACAGGACATATACATCTTGTCGTACCTGTCGCTCATATCTGGTATTGCCGTACATTGCCTAATAAAATCGGTTATTTGTTGGGGTTGCCGACGAAAAAACTGGATGCTATCATTTATTACGAGCGTTATGTCGTCATACAAAAAGGTTGTGCGGATACGATAAGCAATTTAGACCTTTTATCGGAAGAAGAATATCTGCAGATTATTGATAACCTTCCCAAAGAGAATCAATTGCTGGAAGATACCGACCCGAATAAATTCGTCGCGAAGATTGGAGCGGAAGCCATCTATGACTTGTTGCTTCGCCTTGATTTGGATGCGCTTTCGTATGATTTACGTAACCATGCAATGACGGATACGTCGCAGCAACGTAAAAATGAAGCATTAAAACGACTGCAGGTGGTTGAATCATTCCGCGCCTCGAAAGGGCGAAATAAACCGGAATGGATGATTGTAAAAGTAGTGCCTGTTATTCCGCCGGAACTGCGTCCGCTTGTTCCGCTTGATGGAGGCCGCTTTGCAACGTCCGACCTCAATGACTTGTATCGTCGTGTGATTATACGTAATAATCGTCTGAAACGACTTATTGACATCAAAGCTCCCGAAGTGATCTTGCGTAACGAAAAACGTATGTTGCAGGAGGCTGTTGATTCGCTTTTTGATAATTCCCGAAAGTCAAGCGCAGTTAAATCGGATGCAAACCGTCCGTTAAAATCCTTGTCCGACAGTCTGAAAGGTAAGCAGGGACGTTTCCGTCAGAATTTGCTGGGTAAGCGTGTCGATTATTCCGCACGTTCGGTTATCGTCGTCGGACCGGAACTTAAAATGGGCGAATGTGGCATTCCTAAAGATATGGCAGCCGAGTTGTATAAACCGTTTATCATCCGTAAATTGATAGAACGCGGTATTGTCAAGACTGTTAAATCCGCAAAGAAAATTGTCGACCGGAAAGAGCCTGTCGTGTGGGATATATTGGAATATGTAATGAAGGGACACCCGGTGCTGCTTAACCGTGCCCCGACATTGCACCGGCTTGGTATACAGGCTTTCCAGCCGAAGATGATCGAAGGTAAAGCCATTCAGTTACATCCGTTGGCATGTACGGCATTTAATGCTGACTTCGACGGCGATCAGATGGCCGTTCATCTCCCCCTTGGGAATGAAGCGATTCTCGAAGCGCAGATGTTAATGCTTGCCTCCCATAATATTTTGAACCCGGCGAACGGTGCCCCGATAACAGTGCCGTCGCAGGATATGGTGTTAGGACTGTATTATATAACTAAGACCCGTTCCGGAATGAAAGGGGAAGGGCTTGTGTTTTATGGGCCTGAAGAAGCTGCGATCGCTTATAACGAAAGGAGAGTCGCCATACATGCACTTATAAAAGTTTGCATCGAAGATGTCGATGAAAACGGTAAATACGTTAAAAAAATCGTGGAAACGAGCGTCGGACGCCTAATGGTAAACGAATATATACCGAGGGAAGTCGGATTCATAAACGAAGTGCTCGGAAAGAAAGCGTTACGCGACATCATAAGTAAGGTTATTAAGACATGCGGCGTCGCCCGTACATGTCAGTTCCTTGACGATATAAAAAACCTCGGATATTATATGGCATTTAAGGGCGGTTTGTCCTTCAATCTTGCCGATGTAATTATCCCGGTGGAAAAAGATGAATTTGTGAAAGAAGGATACGAAGAAGTGGAACAGATCGTGTCGAACTATAGCATGGGATTCATCACCAATAACGAACGTTATAACCAGATTATCGATACATGGACCCATGTCAACAGTAAATTGTCAAAGATTCTGATCGATAAACTGAGTGCCGACAATGACGGATTCAACTCCGTCTTTATGATGATGGATTCCGGCGCCCGCGGTTCGAAGGAACAAATTCGTCAGCTTTCAGGGATGCGCGGATTGATGGCTAAACCGCAGAAAAGCGGAAGCGATGGCGGACAAATTATTGAGAATCCTATCTTATCCAACTTTAAAGAAGGTTTGTCGGTGTTAGAGTATTTTATTTCTACGCACGGTGCCCGCAAAGGTTTGGCCGATACGGCGCTGAAGACTGCCGATGCCGGATATCTGACGCGTCGTCTGGTGGATGTGTCGCATGATGTGATCGTAAATGAAGAGGACTGCGGGACGCTTCGCGGATTGACATGTACCGAGTTGAAAAATAACGAAGATGTGATTGCGAATCTTTATGAACGTATTCTCGGACGTGTTTCCGTTCATGATGTGATTCATCCGATAACCGGAAAAATTATTGTAAAAGCCGGTGAAGAAATACGTGAAAAAGAAGCGTACGAAATACAGGAATCTCCTATCGAAAGCGTAGAAATACGTTCGGTGCTCACCTGCGAATCAAAGAAGGGCGTTTGTGCTAAATGTTACGGACGAAACCTTGCTACCGGGCAGATGGTTCAGAAAGGAGAGGTTGTCGGAGTCATCGCCGCGCAATCTATCGGTGAGCCGGGTACGCAGTTGACGCTTCGTACGTTCCACGTTGGAGGTATCGCATCGAATATCGCAACGGAAAATAGCCTTATTTCGAAATATGATGGCGCTCTCGAAATTGACGAATTACGTACTGTATATTCGGTAGACGATAAATGTCATGTGGTTGTCAGCCGTCTTGCCGAAATGCGTATAGTTGAGCCGCATACTAAAATCATTTTGCATAACAATAATATTCCTTACGGATCGAAATTGTTCTTCAATAGTGGTGACAGTATTAAAAAGGGCGATAAAATTATCGAGTGGGACCCGTTTAATGCGGTGATTATTGCAGAAGCCGACGGTACGGTCGCTTTTGGAAGCATGGAAGAAAATATCACGTATAAAGTTGAAAGTGATGAGACCACCGGCTTGAAAGAGATGATTATTATCGAATCTAAAGACAAAACGAAAGCGCCTTCGGCCTACATTGTCGATGAGAATGAAAACGTACTCAAAAATTATTCGTTGCCTCTTGGCGCCCACATGACGAAGTTAGCCGGAGAACCTGTTAAAAGCGGCGAAGTGCTGGTTAAGATTCCACGCGCGGTTGGTAAGACCGGCGATATCACTGGAGGTCTTCCTCGTGTTACCGAGTTGTTCGAAGCGCGTAATCCGTCGAATCCGGCTGTCGTTTCCGAAATAGACGGAGAGGTTACGTTCGGTAAAATAAAACGCGGTAATCGTGAAATTATTGTTACCTCCAAGTTGGGAGAAGAAAAGAAATATATGGTTCCGCTTTCCAAACAGTTGCTTGTACAGGAGAATGATTATGTGCGCGCCGGTATGCCGTTGTCCGACGGAGCTATCACGCCTGCAGATATCCTTGCCATAAAAGGGCCGACGGCTGTTCAGGAGTATATCGTAAACGAAGTGCAGGATGTTTATCGTCTGCAGGGCGTGAAGATTAACGACAAGCATTTTGAAGTGATTGTACGCCAGATGATGCGCAAGGTTGAGGTTGTCGATCCGGGGGATACTCGTTTCCTTGAGCAACAGGTGGTTGACAAACTGGAAGCCATGGAAGAAAATGACCGTATATGGGGTAAAAAAGTCGTTATGGATGCCGGCGATTCGCACAACCTTCGTCCCGGACAGATTGTTACCGCCCGGAAACTGCGTGATGAGAACAGTCAGCTTAAGCGCCGTGATTTGAAACTTGTTCAGGTACGCGATGCCATTCCGGCTACTACCAACCAGATTTTGCAAGGTATTACCCGTGCAGCATTGCAGACTTCAAGCTTTATGTCAGCCGCTTCCTTCCAGGAAACGACAAAAGTGTTGAACGAAGCGGCTATTAACGGGAAAACAGATTATCTGGAAGGATTGAAAGAAAACGTTATTTGCGGTCACCTGATACCGGCCGGTACGGGACAGCGTGAGTTTGATCGTATTATTGTCGGAGCAAAGGAGGAATTTGAACATAACACTCCTGCCCCTACGCGGAGCACTCGTTCGAAAGGAGATACTTCTATGAAAATGGAGTTCAAGTAAATTCGTCATACATTTGTGTATTCTCCATAGAATGGCGAATCGTGACGGCTCTATTACCGGCGCTACAGGGTAGTAAGACCCGT
Organism: Tannerella sp.; assembly: GCA_031258835.1. GTDB lineage: Bacteria > Bacteroidota > Bacteroidia > Bacteroidales > Tannerellaceae > Tannerella. Next base: position 20,030 of record JAIRMH010000099.1, on the reverse strand, counting down.
ACGTTGCAGATATGGCGGGAACGTTCAGTAACATGGACGTTCCCGTTTTTCGTAACGGATTTTTATATCAGGGAGCATCAGAAAAGATTCTATAAAGACAAACTAATCTTTGTCAATCGGCATGGCCGCGTAGTACATAATGTTATGAATAATGAACGTTTCACGCCACCTAATAGTGTATATTCAGAGCATGGCAACGTTTCCTGTTCAGGGATTATTATGGAATTTGCTATCCATACATCCTATAATTATTTGAATGGGCAGGCCACAGGTTGGATTAAGATATACCCTTTGTCATAAATATTTTTAAGAAGTTGTTCTACAAGGATTCGAACCTTGAATTTCAGGACCAGAATCTGACGGTTTACCATTACACCATAGAACAATCCGGTTTTTTTTAGTGGTGCAAAAGTATATCTTTTTTTTATTACTGCAAAATGTTTAAAGAAATAATTTAATTTTATCCTCATAAAGAATTGTTTTTCCTGTATTTCCCGTATAAATTTCGCCGGACATTTTTCTCGGTCTGTGTGGAATTGAAAAATTTCATGTACATTTGCACGATTAAATTGTATTCATATAGTGTGTTGAGTCTATAATTTTTTAATTGACAACGAAAAATCGATTTTTATGGATAAACCGAAAAAAAGGGAAACGTCGGGAAAGAAAGTCTCTATGCAGAGTATTGCAGATGAGTTGGGTGTAGCGCGCTCTACGGTATCGTTTGTTCTTAATGGCAAGGAGAAGCAAGGCAGAATCGGTGAAGAACTTGCGCAAAAGATCCGTATGACAGCAAAAGAGATGAATTATCAGGTTAACGTGGTTGCCAGGGGGTTACGTACCGGGTGCTTCAATACGATTGCATTGGTTATAGCTGATATATCCGATGTTTTCTTTGGCGCTATGGCATATAACCTGCAGGAGTATGCGGAATCAAAAGGATATGCATTGATAATTCTCAATACGGGAGAAAAAAAAGAACGTTTGCTTCCCGTATTCAATATGCTTTCAAACAGGCCGGTCGACGGGGTAATCATGGTTCCGATCGCTAATATCGAAGAGGAGGAAATTGAAAAATTGGGGCTTGATATTCCGATTGTCTATGTGGACCGTTATTTTAAGACGTTGAACACCAGTCGCGTTATTATAAACAATTATGAAATAACCCTAATGGCGACGCAATTATTGATAGGGAAAGGCTGTAAGAAATTGGCTTTTATATCGTATAAAGAAAGTCTGATGCATCTTCAAGATAGAAAAAGAGGATTCGTAGATGCGTTAACCGCAAATAATAGCTTTGACGAAAATTTGATATGCGAAATTGATTATTTTAGCCTTAAGTATGAAAAGATTGCAGATTTTCTAACGGAAAAATTGAAGAATACCGGAGTGGACGGCTTTGTTTTTGCGACAGGCGGTATAACGGCTCTTGCCAGCCGGTGCCTGATAAATATGGGCGTCAAACTCCAATCCGACGTGCAAATTGTAGGTTTTGGCCGGATGGAGGTAGCGACAGGCGTTTCTATCCCATATGTGAAACAACCTATGTATGAGATTTGTAAACATTCATTTGATATTCTGCTGAACCAAATCGAAACAAAAGAAAATAAAAAGATCAATTGCGTTTTACCTGCATCAATCGTTTCCGATAAATTCTGACCTTGTTTTTATATTGTTATTTTAACTTTTTGCGCGACTAAAAGTTAAATATATATAATGCCGTATTTTTTAATGAAGAAAAATAGTGTATGCAAAAAAATAACCATATATTTGCGGCGCATGAAAAATCGATTTTTCAATTTATATTGTTGATTTGGAATGTGTTTTTACGATTATACATAATGTTTGAATTTACCATGAATTAAAAAAGGAGATGAAATGAAAGAGAAAAATTTTACCAGACGTAATTTTATTACAACGAGCGGACTTGTCGGTGGCGGCTTGATTTTATCGGGCGGCGAGTCGATGGCGAAGCATCTTTTCAGCGAGAAAGGAGATGTTGCCGCTTCAAAGTTTAAGATGGCCATTATCGGATGCGGGAACCGCAGCAAGGCGTTGATAAGTGCATTGAACAGTGTTCCCGAACTTGAAATGAGCGTTTTATGCGACATTGTACCTCATAAGATGCAACAGCGTGCGCAATTGATTAAAACCGGTGTTAAACCGAAATTTATCGCTAACATGAAAGAGGTGTTTGACATGGGCGAAATAGATGCGATTGTTATTGTCACTCCAAACGACACGCACACAGAGATTGCAATTGCCGCAATGGAAGCGGGCAAGCATGTTTTCTGCGAAAAACCGTTAGCTTTGACGGTGTCTGAATGTAATGATATTATCGGCGTTTCGGAACGCACCCGAAGATATTTGCAAATCGGCCATCAGCGTCGTCATTCAGGTGAATACAAAACATTGATAGAGTGTGTACGTGCGAAACCGGTTGGAAAGATACTGCAATCAAGTCTGTATGATTTCAGGGGGGATTGGCGTGTTCCGGATGCCGACGAATATCCGGCAGGCACTCCGTATTGGCGTTTAAATCAGAAACGTAGCGGGGGCGTTGTCTACGAAATGGGAGCGCATATAATCGATGTGAATAATTGGGTATTCGACAGCGAGCCGGTCTCTGTTGTCAGTTTGCAGGGCGTCAATAACTTCTCTTTGCGTAAGCGTGATTCGAGCGATCATTCGGGTGTACTTGCTTATTATGCGAATGGCGCTTTGATGAATTATGGCGGGAACGTTTACAATTACGGTTCGACGGCATTGGATACATTTTTTGCCGTCAACGGCACGTTACAAATGGGAGGAGGCATACTTGACATACGGTATGGTTCCGCTCCCGGATTCCCCAAGCCGCAAGATTTGCCCCAACCCGAAAAAATAGCGCTGAACGCTAATAACAGAGAAGGAGATGGCGTGGTTGAACAATTCAAACATTTTGTAAAGGTATTGGAGGGAAAGGAAAAATCTTATCCTGATGGTTACATGGCTCGGCAAGTAGTTCGGATAATGGAAGGATCTGTTCGTTCCGCACAGGAAAAGAGGGTAATCGATGTAAAAGAATTGGGATAGAGCAAGTATATGGGAGCAGGACTAAACAAAGGTATAACTCTTAAAGAAAAGATCTCCTACGGGTTAGGCGATGTGGGTAATAATTTCCTCTTTGATATGGGGCAGATTTACCTCCTGAAATTTTATACCGATTCATTGGGTTTGCCGGCAACCACGGCGGGGTTAGTGTTTCTCGTTACAAAATTGTGGGACGGTTTTGCCGATCTTGCCGTGGGTACATGGATTGATAACCGTAAAAATATCGGTAAGAGGGGAAAGTTCCGGCCTTTTATGCTATATGCCGCGTTACCGCTTTCGCTTATGACGGTAGTCAGTTTCACAACTCCGGATTTCGACCTGACAGGGCGTACGGTATGGGCATTTGCCACATACATGACTTTTGGCACGGTTTACAGTATTTTTAATATACCTTACGGATCGATGATACCGGCTATGACGCGCAATACGGTAGAGCGTTCCGATTTGGCTTCGATGCGGTGGGCGGGAGCCAATACCGGTTTGCTATTGACTACTGTGGGTTTCATGCCGATTGTTACCGCTTTCGATAATATGCAGACCGGCTATACGGTAGCGGCTGCCGTTTTCGCCTTTGCCGGTTTGGCCTTGCAGTTGACGTGTTATGCCAATGTAAAGGAACGGCATGTTGACGTAAAACGGCAAAAGGAGCAAATATCGCTTAAGGTAGGCTTTGCTTCTATTTTTCGAAATATGCCTCTTTTGGTCTTGTGTTTGGTCAATTTGTTTACGTTCTCCGCCTTTAATGTAAAATTAGCTGTACAGGTTTATTATTGCCAGTATTCGCTTAACGACATTAATATAGTGCCGTATATGGGTTTTTTCAGCATTTTATGCGTCTTTATCGGTGTCGCGTTTGTGCCGTTGTCAGTCAGGCGTACAGGTAAAAAGATGACGTATGTGCTTGGCTGCCTGATCTGGGCGATTGCCGATCTTTCGGCATGGTTTCTCGCCAATGATACGTTCGATTTTATTGTTCTTTCGTGCGTAGCTTTTTTCGGATCTTCGTTCATTAATACGCTCAATTGGGTTTTCGTATCGGATGCTGTAGAATTTGGTGAATGGAAAACCGGCAAACGACTGGAAGGTCTTGTTTACTCATTTTTCACCTTTTTTCGTAAATTCTCGCAAGCGATAGCCGGATTCATCCCCGGCGTGGTATTGGCTGTCGCCGGATATATCCCCAATCAGGAGCAGACCTCTGCGGCATTGACGGGTATCAGGGGACTTATGTTTATCTACCCCGGCGTTTTAGCGGTAGCGACATTTATCGTGATGTTGTTTTGTTACAAACTTTCGGATAAGCGTTATAACGAGATTATAGGAGAGTTGGCGCAACGAAGGAATCGTAAGGTACAGTGATATTTTCATATTTAACAAAGTCAAAAAAAAATGAAATCGAAAATACTTTTTCTGCCCTTGGCTCGGACGACGTTTTCAATAGCTGACGCCGAAAACAATTTTAGGAGATCGTGCAATCTGCTAAACCGATTTTTTGATGATATTTGCTATCCTCAGGAATTGCTTACTTCTCCCGAAATGTTATCGGTTTTTATGGATACGGTCGATAATCCCGGGTTGGTAATTTATCAGTGCGCTACGTTTATAGGCAGCGATTTTGTGTCGGAGATTACGCGGCGTTTTCATTGCCCGGTCGTCGTTTGGTCATTACGCGAACCTGCTATTGATGGTGGCAGGTTAAGGTTGAACTCCCTGACCGGCGCCTTCTCCGCATGCAACAGCCTGTTCATGCAAGGATATAATTACAGGTTTGTTTTAGGTAATCCGGACGAATCGGCTGTTGAAGTTAAATTCAGGCAAATGATGTTTGCGTTCTCATTAACGAAAAAGATGTCTGACCTTGTGATAGGCGTTGTTGGCTCTCAACCGGCCGGGTTTGGCTTTGGCGATGTCGATGAGGCCCTGCTCGCAGGAAAACTCGGCGTCAGGATCGTTCGTACCGAAGCGGCAAACATCATAAAGCAGGCGAAATCGTATGCATCGGAAGCTATTACAGGTGAACTGGCGGAATTGAAAGCGCGGACTAAGGGATGGGAATCAATACCGGCCGAAAATCTGGACAAGTATGCCCGGTTGCGTAAATCTTACCAGGAGTTTGCCGTGCAAAACGGAGTGAAAAGCATTGCGTCGCGTTGTTGGCCGGATTTTTTCACAGAATACGGGGTTCCGGTGTGCGCCGTATTATCGTTGTTGAATGATGCCGGCATAGCGGCGTCATGCGAGACGGACATCGGAGGAGCTATAAGCATGTATATCGCATCCGAATTGACAGCCGGCGCCGCATATTTCGGCGATCCTGTCGCTATCGACGAAAGATGCGGTGGCATTGTGTTCTGGCACTGTGGAGCGGGAGCTACGTCGTTGGCGAGGACAGCCGAAGGCGCTTTCCTCGGAGTACATCCAAACCGGAGAATCGGCCCGACCATGGAATTTGGCCTTAAACAAGGCGCTGTTACCATACTTCGTTTAGGTAAAGATAAGAATGGATTGAGGATGATGACTATGAGAGGTCAAGCGCTGGACGAACCGCAAAAGTTTTGTGGTACATCGCTTACCGTTCGTCCGCTTTCGGGTTCTCCGGCTGCAAAAATAGCCGAACTTGTCCGCGACGGCTGGGAGCCTCATTTCGTTGCGGCGTATGGCGAGATTACCGAAGAAGTAAGGATGATGTGTAATTTTTGGGGTATTGAGCATAAAGAATATTAGTTTAATCATTAAAATCTTTTACAATGATCATTGAAAAGCTGGCGCTAAAAAACGCTCATATTGAGATAAAAGAAGTAAGCAATGAATCGTTCCGGGCGTATGGTACGCTTATTACGGACTATGATTTTACGGAAGCGTTGAATTACATGGAAAACGAAACGTCAATTCCAGAAGAAGGTAATATATACAAAGCATCGGTGTCGGAACTGGAAAATTTACCGCTTAGAAATCTGCTGGAAAATGGGTTTTATGGTGAAATGCCGGTTCAGACAGGTTATTGCAACGGACGTAATTCTACTTTGAACGGACTGGAGTATCATCGCGGCAGTGAGATTGACGTAGCGGTTACCGATCTCGTACTGTTGGTGGGACATTTGCAGGATATAAAAGGAGGATATTATTTTTCGAGAGAAGTGGAAGCGTTTTTCGTCCCTAAGCATACTGCCGTACAATTATATGAAACAACGTTGCATTTTTCCCCTTGCAAAACATGTTCCGAAGGTTTTAAATGTATTGTGGTTTTGCCGCGCGGCACTAATGAGCCATTGGAAAATGATAAATCAAAATATGGCGACAAATATCTGTTCGCCCGCAATAAATGGTTGCTTGCTCATCCCGACAGGGAACCCTTGATGCAAAAAGGCGCATGGCCGGGCATTACAGGCGATAATATAAAAATATTGATATAAACGGAATTATTAAAATGGAATTATTGGAAATAAAACGATTGGAAGCGAAAGCGAAAGAAATCCGCAAAATGACGATTGATGCTATCGGATATTTGGGGGTCGGCCATATAGGTGGCGCTTTATCGGTGGTAGAAATCCTGACGTTGCTGTATGAACGTCACATGGAAGTTTCTCCTGTAGACCCCGGCAAAAAAGAACGCGACAAGCTGGTGATGTCGAAAGGACATGCCGGTCCGGCCTTGTACAGCATCCTGGCGGAAAAGGGATTTTTCCCAACGGAATGGTTGCATACCTTGAACGTTGGCGGTACGAATTTGCCCAGTCATTGTGATATGAACCGGACGCCGGGCATCGACATGTCTACCGGTTCGCTGGGACAGGGTATATCGGCGGCTGTCGGTATTGCATTGGCAAACCGGCTTGACAGGATCAATAAAAAAGTGTATCTCATTATTGGCGACGGCGAATCGAACGAAGGACAGATATGGGAAGGAGCGATGGCCGCAGCACATTTCAAATTGAACGACCTGATAGCTTTCACCGATTACAACAAGATGCAGATTGACGGTTATGTGCACGACATTATGAACATAGAAGACTTGAACGCCAAATGGAGCGCTTTCGGATGGTTTGTCCAGCGTGTTAATGGTCACGATTTTGAAGATATGGACATGGCTGTCGAACGTGCGAAAAAAGAACAGTACAGACCTTCGATGATCATTCTTGATACGATCAAAGGCAAAGGTGCATTCTTTGCAGAAAGACGTTTGGATAATCATAATATGAATGTGAAATATGAAATGGCGCAAGAAGCTTGCGTCATGCTTGACAATAGTTGAATTTTTAACATGGAAAAAAACGATGGATCAATTGGAGATGAGAGCGGTATATGCTCAGACACTTATGACACTTGCGGAAAAAGATGAGCGGATTGTGTTATTGGAGGCTGATTTGATGAAAGCATCGGGCACCACCGCGTTCCGTAATAAATTTCCGCAACGTACTTTTAATGTAGGTGTGGCGGAAGCCAATATGGTGGGGATTGCCGCCGGTCTTTCGGCGGGAGGAAAGATTCCCTTTGCCGATACCTTTGGATGTTTTGCTTCCCGAAGAACGTACGATCAATTTTTTATTTCGGCCAATTATGCACGGCGTAATGTTAAGCTAACAGGCACAGACCCTGGTATATCGGCTGCATATAATGGGGGGACACACATGCCTTTTGAAGATTTGGGCATCATGAGGAATATACCCGAATTAGTCGTTTTTGAACCGTGCGATCCGGTATCGTTGAAGATGTTGACGGTTAAAAGCGCTTATCATCAGGGTTGTACCTATATGCGGCTGTTTCGTAAGCCCGCTCCGGTTATATATTCTGAAAATGAGACGTTTGAATTGGGAAAAGGGAAGGTGTTGAAGGACGGCGGCGATGTCGCATTAATTGCTATCGGCGTTATTCCCGTGAATGAAGCGTTGAAGGCAAGCGAAATACTTGCCGGTAAAGGTATATCAGCAGCTGTGATTGACATGCATACTGTTAAACCGATTGACGAAGAACTTGTATTGCGGTATGCAAAGAAAACGGGCGCACTGCTTACTTTTGAAAATCACCAGATAATAAACGGATTAGGTTCTGCGGTAGCGGAAGTCCTTTCGGAAAATTATCCGACGTTAATGAAACGTATAGGAGTAAACGATGAATTTGGAGAGGTTGGCGAACAAAAATACCTGCAACAACGTTTTGGCCTGACAGCCGAGAATTTGGCTTCTAATGCAATAAAATTACTGGGAAAGAAAAAATAACTTTTAAAAAGAATTGGAATGGGAAAAGAAAAAATTATTATAGGTAGTACCCGCGCGGGTCTGACCTTGAAGGGGGAATTGATTGCTTACCTGGAAAACAAGGGATTTGAGGCGGATGACGTCGGCATGAAAACGGACGGGGAGTTTGTGCCTTACCATAAAGCGGCCGCAGCAGTCGCTCGCGGAGTGTCTGAAAAAAAATACCGGCGCGGCGTTATTATTTGCGGTACGGGCGCAGGCAGCGTTATCACAGCGGCCAAGTTCAAAGGCGTATATCCTGTGCATGTGTTCAATACTTTCACTGCACAGCAAGCGAAAGCTATTAATAATTGTAATGTCGTAGTGTTCGGCGAATGGTTGACACCGCCAAAACATGCATTTCTACTGATTGATAAGTGGCTGGAAACAAATTTCACAGATGGCGTTGACGATGACTGGAAAATATTCCTGGCGAACTGTGTGAAAGAGATCGGCGACATGGAAACGGAATTGTATAAATAAACCGGTAAATCAATGTTTGAACAAGCTGTAACGACCACTAAAATTATCCGTGTCGGACATTTATCGCCACAGGATATGGACAAGCTCATCTTTTACGTTGGCGGGGAGAGCGCTTATCCATGCATGATTATCGACAATTATCCCTTGCCGCCGCGCGACGCCATGCTCAAAGGGTTGCAAAAATTACGTAACGTAGAAATTCAAGACAAGGTGTTTCCTGATCCGAAGACCCGTGACGTGACGGCAATGGTCAACGCGATGAAAGGCAAGCCTGTTAATGTGGTGATCGGTATTGGTGGCGGCAGTTCGATGGATGCGGCCAAAGGCGTGGCTGTCATATTAAGTAATGGCGGCGAACCGGATGATTATCTGGGAGCAATGCCGTCAAGAAAAATAGAAAAACGGGATGTTAAACTGATACTTATTCCTACTACTGCAGGAACCGGCTCGGAGGTAACGAAAGTGGGCGTTTATACGTCGCACGACGGACGCAAATATACGTTAGGGCATCCTTTGATGCAGGCAGATATCGCCGTTCTTGTTACTGAATATGTCGAAACGCTTCCTCCGGCTCTCACGGCTTCGACTGCTTTTGACGCGCTTTCGCATGCTTTGGAAACAATATGGAACAAAAACGCCAATCCGCTAACCGACAGGGTGGCTGTAGAAAGCGCCGTACATATCCTGAAATGGATGGAACGCGCCTACGATAGTTCATTGTCGGGGTCGACGGATGGTCGCGCCGAGATGCTCGAAGGAGCATGTATGGCAGGAGCGGCTTTCAGCATGACGGGCACGGCGGCAGTTCATGCCTTGTCGTTTATCCTCTCCGAAGAGTGGCATGTCCCGCACGGAACGGCTTGTGCGTTTCTACTTGAAGACGTCTTCCGGCTCAATGTTGTGAATGTGGCTACGAAACGGCGACTTGCAAAAATCGGCAGGGAACTGTTCGGAGAAAGCGACGCCGGTATGACCGCGGCATCGGGAGAACACAATGACGATCGCATGACTGCGGCAGTATCGGGAGAACACAATGACGATCGCATGACTGCTGCGGCATCGGGAGAACGCGACGACGATTGCATGACTGCGGCATTGCTGGACAGAATCGTCGCATTGAAAAAGAAATTCTCTTTGCCGTTTACTTTCGGCGATTTAAATATCTGTTTGGAAGTCGGCAGGATAGGGGATTTGTTTCGCAAGTCGCTTGACGATCCGAAGATGAAAAATAATATTGTCGATATGGATGAGGCGATGATTGTTTCCTTGTTAACGCTTAAAATATAAGGAATGGATACGTTACAGTTATTTTCTGCAGGAATCGTAATATTACTCACTCATGCGCTTGAAGCCGTGACGGGATTCGGCTGTACGGTGTTGGCGTTTCCGTTTGTACTTATGCTTTTGGACGGAGATATGGAACATTCCAAAATCATTCTTTCGATTTTTGCATGGATATTGGCTGCGTATTTTGCAATCGCCAAATCGAGAGAAATCAATTGGAAACAATTGGGGATCATTGCAGGTTTAGCCGGGGCGGGGATGCCGGCAGGGATGCTAATGTTCAAAAGTATGGATGGTAATACCTTAATGAGGATATTGGGGATATTCATCATATTTACGGCAGCCATACAACTGTATAAGGCGTCTTTCCAACAACGTGTACGGACTGTTGTCCCGCGATATCTCTATCTGTTTTTCGGAGGAGTCGTTCACGGAGCGTTTGCTACTGGAGGTCCTTTGATCGTGCTTTATTCGGCGCACAAAATAACGGACAAAGGGCAATTTCGCGCAACAATGTGCCTTTTATGGGCAATGCTGAATTCCGTATTGTTAATACAATATTTTATGGAAAAGAAAATAACCGAAACTGTCGGATGTGAACTGTTATTCTTGTTCCCTTTTTTGATTTTGGGGATAATAGCAGGCGAAGTTACACATAAAAGGGTAAGTGAAACGCTTTTCAAGAAAGTAGTGTTTGCTTCATTACTTTTAGTGGGGATAACAATGATTTTTAATGTTAATAAATAAACAGGAATATGGAACGTAGAAATTTTATCAAAAGAATTGTCGGCAGCGCCGCTTTAGCATCTCTTGGCGCAGGAATGAACGGGGGTGAGCCAGCGGTGGCGAATGCGAGTGCAAATGCGAGTGCGAATGCAAGTGCGGGTGCGGGTGCGAGTGCAAATGCGAATGCGAATGCGAGTGCAAGTGCAAGGGTGTCGAACGGCGCTAAATTTACATTGAAATATGCCCCTGCGTTGGGCATGTTTAAACAGAACGCCGGGCAGGATACTGTCGATAACCTCAGGTTTATTGCCGACCAGGGTTTTCGTGCGGCTTATGATCTTGGGCTGATAGAACGTCCGGTGCAGGAGCAGGAAAAAATAGCCAATGAAGCCCATAAACGGGGTCTCGAACTGGGACAGTTTTCCCTGAAAACAGCCGGAGGTACGCATTTCGTTCTTAAAAATGATTCCGTCAGGAACATGTTGAAAGAGAAAATGCTGGCAGGGCTTGAAGTTCAGAAGCGTACGGGTATCAATAAAGGCCTGATCGTATTGGGTAATATTGATCCTAAATTGCATGTGGAATATCAGACTGCCAATGTTATTGAGAATTTGCGGTTTTGCTGTGATATTGTCGGTGATGCCGGTTTGGAATTAGTGATGGAACCGCTGAATACGTACGTGAATCATCCTGGTGTTTTCCTTACGCGCACCACGCAGGCCAAAATGATTTGCGTAGCCGTAAATCACCCGTGTTGCAAAATGGTGAACGACCTCTATCATCAGCAAGTCACGGAAGGGAATCTTATCCCTAACATGATCGATTGTTGGGATTATATCGGGTCTATACATGTCGGCGATAACCCCGGACGCAATGAACCGACATCAGGTGAAATCAACTACAAATTTATTTTTCAATGGCTGCATAATCGCAACTACGACGAAGTGATTTCCCTTGAACACGGGCAGAGCAAGCCCGGAAAAGAAGGTGAAATGGCCATTATACAGGCATACAGGGAAGTAGATCCTAAATAATTATATAAACTTATAAAAATATATCAATATGAATAGAAGATCTTTTATACAAAATGTTGCTGTCGGTTCGCTGTCAATGGTTGCAGGGGTCGGTTTTGCGTCTTGCTCAAACAGGAAGATTTCACAAAAGGGGAAAAATCTTCAATGGGCGATGGGTTGGATTTTATGGCGTGACTTCAAGAAACGTAACATTCCTCTTTCCGAGGCAATAAATAATTTAGCTGATTTAGGATTGGACGGAATTGAATTTTCTCCGAGGAATGACGAACTTTCGAGGCATGGATTTACGCGCGAAAGTTTTCGCGAGTTATTGAAAGATAAAAAATTAGCTGTTTCCGGCAACTATTTTGGAGGAGCGTTTCATGATAAAACAGAGAGGGATTCAATTATTTCATCTTTCCGGAATACGTTGGATAATCTGAAATTCTACGGGGCGAAAAATGTCATAATAGGCCCTCCGGGACGCAATGTAGAAGATATTCCCGGCGCTATTCGCGACTCGGCTCCGTTATTGAATGAATTGGGACGAATGGCCGAAGACGCAGGCGTAAAACTTGGCCTTCACCCTCATGTGAACACGATTATTGAGAAACCGGATGAAATTGACATGGTTATGGACTTGACCGATCCGCGGTATGTCCTGATGGCGCCCGACACCGGACATATCCGGATGGGAGGCGGCAATGTGGTTGATATCGTCGGGAAATACCGTAACCGGTTAAGTTATTTTCATCTTAAAGATTCCGCAGGCGTTTTTAACCGTCCGGATTTTGGGCCGAACCTTCGTGAATTGGGAAAAGGAGAAGTTGATTTTCCGGGCGTTATCAAAATTTTGAAGGAGGTGAAATATGCGGGATGGCTTAACGTAGAACAGGACTATACGACAACCACGCCTTTGGAGTCGGCAACGGTGAGTGCTACTTATATTCGTGATGTGCTGAAACCTCTTTACCGTTAATTGGCTGCGGACGCCGCGGACTTGGAGCGGCTTTCGACTTCCTTGATGCGGCTTCCGACGTTTTCAATCGTTGCATACGGATCATACACTGTTATTCTCGAAGAATTGAAACTTTTATATAACAACAAGAAGGAATATTTACTATTTAAACCGATAGAATGATGAAAAAGATGATTTTTATTTATTTTGCGCTTGTCTCTGTGGCGATATTCTTATCTCAGCCAGCAATCATGCAATCTTTCAATGAAAATGAACGAAAAATGTTGTTGAAAGAAGCACTGAAAAAATTTGACTTGAAACAGCATAGAGAAGACTTATTTGGCGGTCATAATCGCAGTGCGACAATATGGATGATGGCACGAGCGTTATTTGATGAAAACAAATTGAATATTACGAAAACGTCAAAATCTCCGGAAACTGTTGTTTCATCTTTGGAGTCTGGTATGTTAATAGATATTGATGTTCAATCTATTTACCAACAAGCTAAAGCAGTCAGTCATGAATAGATTTGTATTCCTTTTTCCAACCATTCTTTTGAGCATATTGGCCCAATGTTCTGGCAACATGGATGAGAACGCACAGGGGACACTGATCGTTACGATCGGTAAATGTCTGCCGGATGCGGCGGATAAATATGTATATCCGGTTGTTCCGGGTATGGCGGAATGGACATCAGTCTCTCCGGACGAGAAAGACCGGTTAAGCCGTCTCCCGGAGAAAAAATTAAAAGAACTCTCCACATTCGCCTTAATCCAAAGCCTGTTGGAGATGCCGCTCTTGTCGCTTAACTATTGGGCGTCCAGCAATTCTTCCCCTTTGGGGACGTGCGACGTGATTTTTTCGATGCATAACAGTATCCCGGAATTTGAAAACCGGAAAAACAGTATGGAAGCGTTGATTGCCTATTTCGAGGCAACCTGCCTGGATTGTCTTCCTTCGCTTGACGTCCATGCAGCTACGCAACTTTCCATTCAACTAACCGTATTGGAAATGCTGTTCACGAGGAAAAAAATCCTTCAACCGTTGGATGCTGTGCAAAAGAAACGGGTCGTTGCCTTGATGCTGGATCAATACAAACAGAAAGCGGAGAACCGTCTGGGCGTTGGCGGTACGTTGGCGGCAATGGCATGGATCATGTATGACGACCACTATTTGCCCATCCGGACGCTCTATGAAAACAGAGGACAATCAAGAGCGTATTTTGAAGTCTATCAGGAAGAAGCCGATTACATTGTTTCATCCGCAGAAAATTACATTCATTAATTCAACAGTCATTGTTTATTCTTATCCTGAATTAAGATTAGTATGAAAAAAAACAGAAAAAGACCGGAAAATAATTGCAGTATTTCCCGGTCAAAACAATTTAGTGTGACCAAATTATTTAATAAAAACATAAAATCGTGACAAAAGTATGATAAAAAAACGAATTAACAGAAGAAAAAATGGCAATACAGGGAAATGGGCAAGGATTATAAGATTGTCGGCTCTTTTCCTTATTCCGTGGTTAAGTATGGCCGGCGCCCGCGAAAGCGGTTCACAAGTAATGTCTTTATCGCCGGATATGATCCGCAAAACCGTATGCGAAGTGTTTAACGACATGGAGCAGGGTAAAATCAAACTGACAGGCGTGGTGGTTGACGTTTTCGGCGAACCTGTTACAGGAGCGAATGTTCGGGAGAAGGGTGCTAATACGGGAACTGTGACGGATATAAACGGGAATTTCAATTTGGAGGTATCGCCCGGCGCAACTCTTGTCGTTTCCTATATCGGATACAACGCCCTGGAGATCGCGACAGGATCCCAAACTACTCTGAAAATCACGTTGACGGAAGACACTAAAATGCTGGAAGAAGTAGTCGTTGTCGGTTACGGCGTACAGAAAAAAATCAATGTAGTCGGCGCTGTGACTTATTTGCAGGGGTCGGAACTCAAGTCCATTCCTGCCGCTTCTACGTCGAGCGCCATATCCGGACGGTTACCCGGTGTGACGGTCATACAGCAAACCGGCGAACCGGGCAACTTGGGAACGCGTATCCTTGTACGCGGACGCACGACGCTTGGCGACAACTCGAAAACGGGACCACTGATTGTGATTGACGGCGTTCAGGGACGTTCCATGGATGAAATTGACCCGAATGACATTGCCTCGCTCTCCGTTTTAAAGGATGCTTCGGCCGCTATATACGGCGCGCAGGCTGCCAATGGGGTTATACTAATTACCACCAAACAGGGAGAAGCCGGCAAGCCGCGGCTGAATTATAATTTTTATCAGGGATTCATGACGCCTTCGAAAGTTCCTGAAGTTTGTAATGCGGCCGAATATGCCACCATGCTTTCCGAATATCAGGTAAACAGGGGAACGACCCGCACCTTTACCGACGAAGATATTGCGCTGTTCAAAAGCGGTATAGACCCTTGGGAGCATCCCGATACCGATTGGAACAGCGAACTGATCAAACAATGGACGACGGCTACCAGGCACAATCTGACTATCGACGGGGGATTTAAGGGCATGACATATTATCTGTCGATCGGCTATAAAAAAGACGAAGCCATGTACAAACAATCTTCTACCAGTTATGATCAGTATAATGTCCGGGCGAAGCTGGACTTTCCGATTGTTGACTGGCTGAAAGCCAATGCTGATATCGCCGCCTTTGAAACGCACCGGCAATTCCCGTTCAGGAGCGCTGCCGATATTATTGGCGCTGCTTTGCGGTTGAAGCCGACCAGTCCGGCCTTTTGGCCGACGGGCGAACCCGGGCCTGATGTGGAAAACGGCGACAATCCGGTCGTTACATCGTCTTTTGCCGGCGGTAAAAATGAGCAGAAAACGTACCGGATGCAAAATTCTTTTAAGGTGAGTATTACGCCTCCATTCGTCAAAGGACTTTCTTTGAACGCCGGCTTTGATTATGACATCACAAACTATTACAGGAAACGCTTCTTCAAACCGTGGACGTTATATTATCCCAACTGGTCGCAGGCAATCCGCGATCCGGTCACCGGTTTTGTTACCGACATGCCACTGACGCCGACTCCGCGCGGATTGTCAGAGCCGCGTAACGAGGAAGACTATCAGCGTACGATAAACATAACGGGAAATGTCAATGTCGCGTATGCACGCACATTTGGAGATCATGAGGTGACGGCATATGCCGGTTTTGAGCAGTATACAAGCGATTATAATGATTTTGGCGGATACAGGGAAGGGTATATTTCAGATCTGGTACAGACGATGAATGCCGGAGCAAATTTGAATAAGAATACCTACGGTTCCATGACGATTTACGCCCGCCGTTCGTGGATTGGTCGTGTTACGTATATTTACAGAAGTAAATATTTAGCCGAAGTATTGTGCCGTCGCGACGGCTCGCTTAAATTTCCCCCGGACAGCCGTTGGGGTAATTTTCCGGGATTTCTGCTTGGATGGCGCATTTCGGAAGAGGATTTTTGGAAAAAGCATTTATCTCCCGTTAGTTATTTCAAACTCAAAAGTTCATACGGTGTAATGGGGATGGATCCGGGCAACGCTTACCAGTATATCAACAAATTCAGTATGGCTTCGGTAAACGGGATGGTATTTGGCACCTCTTCGGAAATTGAAACGACAGTCGGGCCTCCTACAATCGCCAATCCCTATATTACCTGGGAGACGCAGACTACGTATAACGTTGGATTTGAGTCTAAATTCCTGGATAACCTGTTTTATCTTAATTTTGATTATTTCTATAATAAACGGGATAATATCCTGGCTCCGAGAAATGCCTCAGTGCCTTCGTTTACGGGGCTTACTTTGCCGGACGAAAATATAGCGCGCGTAGATAACCGGGGGTTGGAGGTGGAAGGTGGCGTACAGAAAGCCGTCAATAAGGATTTGTTTGTCGGTTTGAGCGGCAATTTCAGCTTTAATCGTAACAAGGTGGTCTTTCAGGACGAACCGGCACGGGTTGTCCCATGGCAGGAAACCACCGGACATCCCTACGGTGCGACATTGATGTATGAGGCTATTGGAATATTCAGGGACGAAGGACACGTCAATTCGTACCCTCACTGGGCGGATGCCCAGGCCGGCGATATTATTTTTCGGGATGTGAGCGGAGACGGACAGATTACGTCGGACGACAGGATACTGGTCGACAATACCGATGCCCCGGAAATATTCTACGGGATTAATCTGGATATTACATGGAAAGACTTTTCATTATCCGCACTTTTTCAGGGACAGGGAAAACACCTGAAACGAAATGTTTCCAGCGATGACCGCCGTGGCGAGGCTGGGAATTACCTTAAATGGATGTATGACGACCGGTGGACGCGCAACAACCAGGATGCAAGCGTTCCCCGACCGTGGAGCAGGGCGGATCAGTATTGGAGCTATGCAGCGAACATAAGTACTTTCTGGTATGATAATACAGCTTATTTGCGATTGAAGAACATTGTGCTTACTTATAATGTTCCCGCTAAATATTACAAGTCGCTCGGCGTATCCAAAATCGGCGTATTCTTATCGGGTAACAACGTAGCCTTATTGTATAGCGCGACGGATAAATTCGATCCCGAAGTTGATGGCATCGGAGTATATCCCGCGATGAAAACCTTTGCCATTGGCGCAAATATTAATTTTTGATTTATTAACAAAAAAATGGAACAGTTTATTATGAAAAAGATAATCAATTATATAATCCTGTTTGCAATAACATGGAACATCTCCTGTACGGACGTACTGGAACAGCAAGCCGTTGATTCTTTCAATGAAGATGTCGTATTTTCCGATATTAATCTGGTAAAGGCCTATTTAGGCGCCTGTTATTCTATGATGGGCGGAAGAAATACAAGCGGACAGGCCAACGATGGAGTGCTCGGACTGCATCGCGACATGCTGACTTCCGCTACCGATCAGACGTTATGTCCTTTCCGGCCTCAGAACTATGTGCATCTGAAAGGGACGATGAGCCCCGATCAACTTGGTTTTTTTGCCAGCGACAATCACGGCGGGTGGCTTCGCTGGATGAATCTCTACAACAATATTCAGAATCTGAATACGATTCTTTCCCGTATTGACGACGTTCCGGTACAGACAACGGCTGAAGAAAGTCTTCGCACCCGAATAAAAGGAGAAACTTATTTCATCAGGGCATTGATGTATACACATCTTTTGATGGTACATGGAGGCGTAGTTCTTTCCGACACACCGTACAAACTGAACGAAGATTTTTTGTCTATCAAGAGGTCTTCCATCGCGGATACAAAAGATTTTATCCTGTCGGATATTGCCCATGCCATCGAGTTTTTGCCACCGGAAATGGAGCAGGGACGTGCAACCCGTGGCGCGGCAGGCGCCTTGAAGTCGAGGTTACTTCTTTTTTGCTCCGGAAAACTGATGAACGGAGGCTACGAACCGGGCAACGAACTCGTGTCTTTCCCGGCCGGCAGCCAAACCGCCCTGCTTGAAGCCGCCCGTGATGCAGCCAAAGATGTCATGGACGGCAAATATGGCTCATATGCGCTTGTCGGGAACACCTCCGAACCGGTTTTGCCCCTTACGGAAGCGCAAATTCAGGAATATGCAGAAGTGTATTTTAATATTTTCAATCAGAAGGGCGTGTGGAACAGTGAAACTATCTGGGGTATCCAGTTTCCGCTGAAGGATGGTCGCGTCAATCAGGTGAATCTTTGGAACGGGCCAAACGGATATCATAACTATGGGAACAACGAGCCGACCGAGCCAGCCGTCCGGTCGTTCGAAATGGCGGATGGTACGCCGTTCGTATGGGATGCCGTCGACCCCGGTAACGATACGTTACGGACGGCGACTGCTGCAGAACTGCTCGACAATCCTTTACGGAATCCCTACAATGGACGCGAACCTCGCTTCTATGCTACTGTGTTATATCATGGCGCATCATGGCAGGAACGCCCAGCCGATGCAAAAGGTTTTGAATCCAATAACCGCATACAAACAGGCCACATCTACAATGCCGATGGCAGCATCGCCCAACGCGGTATTGATACGCGGCAGGGGCCTATTGACGACTGGAACGGGACAAAAACAGGCTATTACATGAAAAAGTTTATGGACCCGGAAACGGTAGGACAATACTATAACAATACCAACGCCTGGGTAGAATTTCGATATGCGGAAATCTTGCTAAACTATGCCGAAGCCTGTATTGAACTTGGCGACGCCAATCTACAGTCCGGCCTTGCCGCCCTTAATCAGGTAAGGAATCGTGCCGGTCTGCCCAGCCGCGTAACAACCGACCGGGAGACGGCGCGCACTTATGTGCGTCATGAACGGGAAATCGAATTTTTCGGCGAAGGACACCGTTTCTGGGATTTGCGTCGCTGGATGCTTTTCGGTCAAGTGATTCGAAATGTATATGGAATGAAAATCAAGGAATATGTCAACGGCGACATGGAATGGAAGTTGGACTACAACGACAACGAAGACCCACGCACTTGGAACGGCGACAGGTTTTACTGGTTGCCTCTACCGCGCGACGAAGTGAATAAAGCGCCTCAGTTACAACAGAATCCGGGCTATAACTGATATCCGATAAATACAATATACCGTTTCGCGTAACAACAAAAATGGTAGCAGTTATTCTATTTCCGGAGGTGGTCATGGGAAGTCTGGAGGCGCCTATATTAGTCCTTCCGGTTTTGAATTAAATTAACTGTCAAATAAAATGGAAAAGATTATGAACCATATTGTTAAATCAGCTATTGTTTGTGCATCATTCTGCTTTTCTTGCAGTTTGTATGCACAGTTGCAAAGTAATACGGACGAATATTATAAAGAAACTAATCTTTTTGAATATGGTGCGCCGTTAACATCCGGCGAGGTAAACCTGAAGAATTTTTTTAATAATTTTCCGAAGTTTGTAAAAAATGCAGGTGAGATAGAATTATTGTCCTATCAGTATATATTAAAACGATTTCCGAAGAATATATTCGGACGGGAGATGAAGTATACAGGATAAAGTTTGTTTTCCGCTTGAAAACGTATGAATATTATATTTTTGTAAATTCAGAGACCAAACAGGCGGTGACAAAAGGAAATATTTTCGGATTTAGTTTTCTAGTGCCGAATCATTGTAATTTGAATTTGGAAAATATTTTTGAAGTACATATGTTTAAAATTAAGTATGAAACAGTTCAATATATATACAAGGAAAGAAAGAACCGATTTCCCAAAAACAGTGATTTTTTAAA
>JAIRMH010000077.1 GCA_031258835.1 Tannerella sp. | reverse complement strand
GTACAGACAAACGGCACGTACCACCAGGGCGCCGGCGTCGCTGTCGTGACGTTCTCGGCTGTCGCGGGCGGCAGCATCTTTAACGCCGACCGCCAGGCCCTCGACTACCGCACGTCGCCACGCGCTGACAACATCCTCATCGTCCCCGACAGCGGCTACGTCTTCGCCGGCTGGCGTCACGATGCCTACGTTTCCCTGCGCGGCGAACAGATTCCTGCTGACAGCGGCATCCTGCGCTTAGACAGCCTGACGATCTACGGCAACGTCGATTTACGCGCCGCGTTCGTCCCCGCCGGCAGCGAAATGGATCCGGGCAAAAACACGATCGTCGCCGCCGCCGATTCTGAGACGGGCGACAAGGTATGGGCACACGACAGGACGCTATACGTCCGCACGCAAAAAGGCGTCACGGTACGCGTATACACGCCCGACGGCGTCCTTCATCACGTATTCGTCACCGCCACAGCCGGCCTCACGACCCGCCGTCACTTAGCTCCGGGAATATATATTGTCACCCTCGACGGCGGCGCCGGCAGGAAAGTAACTGTTAGTGATTAATGAAAGGGCGAAACATTTTTCATCCGTACACGATATATTAAAGTCTTCTAAGTTTTAAATAGCACTGTTTTTAAAAAGGGGCAGCCGTGAGGTTTCCCCTTTTTTCGTGGAACGTCTTCTTCAGGATAAATTATTTGATTACTGATTTTAGGATTTTTATGATTTTGTGTGATAATCCATTTTTATCATGTATATTTGCTCCCCGAAATCGTTGATGTATGAAAAAAACAGATGAGGGTAATAGATGATATAAAGGATTGGAAAGAAAAAGCTATCGTTGCGACTATCGGTTTTTTTGACGGCGTTCATTCCGGACATCGTTTTTTAATAGAGGAGATGCGGCGTGTGGCGCTGGAGCGTAATATCCCTGCCGCCGTGATTACATTTCCCGTACATCCGCGTATGGTTTTGCAGTCGGACTACCAACCTAGATTGCTCAATTCGTATGAAGAGAGACTGCATCGGCTGTCGGAGACCGGAATAGATTATGTGATAGTGATGAATTTCACTCCGTCGATGGCTATGCTTACGGCGCGTGAGTTTATTGTGGAAATTCTTTCGGCGCAATGGGGCGTCAAAATTTTATTCGTTGGCTATGATCATCGCTTTGGCCATTTGCGTTCCGAAGGATTCGAACAGTATGTCGTTTATGGCAAGGAATGTGGGATGGAAGTGCTCGACGCTGGTGCGTATAGTAAAGATGGAGTGACTTTCAGTTCTTCCGTAATACGGCAGTTGCTGCGTAGTGGCGATGTTTCCGGTGCAGCACGTGTATTGGGTTATTTTTACCGGCTGAAAGGTCATGTGGTTAATGGTTATAGAATCGGACGTTCGATAGGTTTTCCTACGGCCAACATAGCGGTTGACGAAAATTTTAAAGTACTGCCTGCGGCAGGATCGTATGCCGTTTGGGTAGTTGTCGATGGGCGGAAGTTTGCAGGAGGATCGTTCGAGGCAGAGCCGCTTGAAGTATGTCGGGGTGGGAGTGACCCGCGCAGGAGTAGCCAACTTGCAGGCAAACGTTTTAAAGGCATGTTATATATCGGCTCTCGTCCTACCGTTCATGATAATGGCGATATGAGTATCGAAGTCAATATTTTTGATTTTTCGGAAGATATATATGATGAAGCGGTTACCGTTGAATTTGTTGAATTTATCAGAGGAGATATGAAGTTTGATTCGCTGGATGAACTAACTGCGCAGATGCACTTTGATAAGCAGAAGGCGGATGAACTTTTGGAAAAGCAAAAATTCGGGACGGAAAATTACTTTATGAGATAGCTTCGAACGGAATGAGATGTAAGACGACGGATAGCTTTGAAGGGAAGCGGATTCAAATGAGACGCAAGACGACGGATGGCTTTGAGGGGAAGTTGTTTTTAATGTTGAATTTATAATTTTAGCGAAGTGGAATATTTTTACGATGCAATTGATTTACTGAAAGGAATGATTTCGATTCCTTCGTTTAGCCGTGAGGAAAAACAGGTCGCGGATTTTTTGCAGGCTTACTGGATGCGTGCAGGCCGGACTGTTAACCGGCATGGAAATAACCTGTGGCTATCTGCCGGGTGTGATACGGTAAAACCGACTCTGTTGCTTAATTCTCACATAGATACGGTGCGTCCGGCCGGCGGCTGGACGAAAGACGCTTTCACGCCGTACGAACAGGAGTATGATATTTTGTACGGATTAGGCAGTAATGATGCGGGAGCTTCTGTTGTTTCCCTGTATGAAGCGTTTACTATCTTATCGCAGAGAGAGCAGCCTTATAATCTTATATTTTTAGCTTCGGCAGAAGAAGAGATATCCGGCAAGAACGGTGTGGAAAGTATTTTGCCATTGCTTCCCGGAATTTCATTTGCAGTTGTCGGCGAGCCGACCGGCATGCATCCTGCTGTTGCGGAGAAAGGGCTTATGGTGCTTGACTGTACAGCTACGGGTAAAGCCGGACATGCGGCGCGAGATGAAGGCATTAATGCGATATCTCTTGCCGTCGGGGATGTCGAGTGGTTTAACCGCTATCGATTTCCCGGCGAAAGTGAGTTATTAGGCCCGGTGAAGATGAGTGTTACGCAGATACAGGCCGGAACGCAACATAATGTGATACCCGGCCTTTGTACGTTTGTAGTGGATATACGAGGCAATGAATTTTATTCTAACGAGGAGCTGTTGCGGCAGATAAGAGGGTATGTCAAATGTGACGTGACGCCTCGCAGCACGCGTCTGAACTCATCTCGTACGGATATAAATCATCCGTTTGTAAAGCGTGCTGTTATGATGGGTAAACAGCCATTCGGTTCTCCTACGTTGAGCGATCAGGCGCTGATGCCCTTTGCATCGGTAAAGATAGGTCCCGGAGATTCGGCCCGTTCGCATAGCGCCGATGAATATATTCGTCCTTCCGAGATACGTGAAGCGATAGATACCTATGTAATGTTGCTGGATGGTCTGGAAATAACACATTAATAAATAAAAGGAGTGTTCAAAGATGTTATAAATACCATAAGCGCACGTTATCTTGTGGCGTTTCTGAATTTGTTGTTGATATTTGTCAACAGTAAAGTTTTGGGACGCGAAGGGATGGGGGTGATTAGCGTTATTTATGTCTCGGCTAATCTTGCCGTTATTTTTAACAGCATTCTTTGCGGTAATACGATTGTTTATTTTATGAACAGGTATAATCTGCGGTATGTATTTTTCCCGGCTTATATATGGGCATTTGCAGGTTCTGCCCTTGTTTGTGTGGTGATGTGTCTTTTCGACATGTTGCCGGAAGGGTATGAATTTGCCGTATTTGTTTTGGCGGCGCTTATGTCGCTTGTTAATGCAAACACATTGATATTGCTTGGCAAGGATAATATGAAAGGATTCAACAGGGTGTTTATCCTGCACGGAATATTCATGTTTGTCGTCCTGCTTTTTATTTATTATATTACTGATCGTAAGGATATTAACGGTTATATTACCGGACTGTTTGCGGCATATATCATAGCGTATGTATATAGTTTTATTTTGTTATTACCTCATTTGCCGGGGAGAAAAAATGCTCCGGTCAACGTCTCGTTTTGGAAAGTCCTGAAAGAGATGTTTGTTTACGGCATGTGGAGTGGGGCGGATAATCTTGCCGAAGGACTTACTACCCGTCTTAACTATTTCCTTGTCAAAAGCGCCGGCGGGTATGGGAATGTAGGTTTGCTTGATTCCGGCACAAAAATATCGGAGAGTGTGTGGCATATAAGTAATAGTGCGAGCTATATAGAATATAACAGCGTTTCGAAGACGACAGATCGAGGAGAGCATAAACGTGTTACTTTGCAGTTGTTTAAGTTCACATATTGTGCGCTTGCCGTGGTTATGGCGATCATCGTCTGCATACCCGAATGGGTTTATACCGAGTATCTTCTGACGCCGGAATTTGCCGGAATACGTAAAGTCGTTATGGCGTTGTCATCCGGTATTGTAACATTGGGAAGCAATCGCATATTAAGTCATTATTTTATAGGAAGCGGGAATATTAAGTACAGCACATTCAGTTCCATATGCGGATTCTTTCTACTGCTTGCGGCAGGCGTTATCCTGATTCCCGCGCATGGCGTTTTCGGAGCTGCCCTCACTTCCAGTATTGCATATACGGGAATGTTGTTTTTTTCGTTGATTGTGTTTATGAGACAGACGGAAACATCCGTAAGAGAACTTTTCCCATCTAACGGGGATTTGAGGGAGTTGCACGAAAAAATCAGCGGCATAATTCACCGGAAACAAGGATAGTTGTAAAAAAAACCGGTGAAAGATAAAAAAACGGTTTTACCGCTTTATCCAGACTGTGGGATTGAGTTTTGCACGCTCTTTCCAGATCTGGAAGTGGAGGACGGTTTCATTTCCTTTTTCCGTATCTGTGAATATTTTACCTAAGGGCTGCAGTGTTTCGACAACATCGCCCGCTCTTACATAAACCTGACTTAGGTTGCTGTATACGGTTAAGTAATTTCCATGGCGAACGATTACGTTATTGTTATATCCCGGCATAACAAAAACGCGCGTGACGACGCCTTTGAATATGGCGCAGGCTTCAGCGCCGGAAGTTGTCTGCAAGTCTATCCCATTGTTATTCGTGCGTACATGCGACAGTTCTTGATGTTGATGTTCGCCGAAACTTGATATAATTGTAAAATTCCCGTTCAGGGGATAAGGTAATTTACCTTTGTTATCGGCAAAATTTTTTGACAGGTTAAGCTCTGTGTTCGTCATCCTGTAGTTTGTAGCAGACTTAGCCGTCTCCGGTCTGGCGGTTTTTACATTTGCAGGTGTAGATTTGGAGGGATCCGGCGTAACGGATTTTGGCGTTGTTCCGGATGTTCCGGATGTGGCGGATGTTTCGGATGTTTCGGATGTGGCGGCTGGATTGTTTTCCCCCGATTTAAGGATATCCTCGGCAATCAGCGCATCAATCTCTTTATTTAAAGCGTCGGCTTCTTTTTTCTTTTGTTGCAGTTGTACCTGTAGCTCTTTTTGCTTTTTGTTGAGTTCTCTGACTTCTTTCTGTTGCAGTTGTTTTTCTGTTTCTAATTTTTTATTTTCCTGTTCGCGTTGCGTCAGCAGTTTCTGTTTGTCATTTCGTATTTTTTCGAGTTCGGCTTTGCGGTCGGCAATCTCATTTTGTTTATTTATAATACGTTCGGCTTCTTCTTTTTGCCAGTTGGAATATTCGCGAATGTAACGCATTCGCCTGAATGATTGTGCAAAATTCTCTGCCGAGAGAATCAGTAACATTTTATATTGCGCCGAACGTTGCTCTTGTTGTCGGTTCTGCATTGACTTGGCATAATTTTCTTTAGTTCCGGAAAGATCTTTATTCAAAATGTCAATATCGTCGTTCATTGATTTTATTTTTGCGTCTATTGCTGCTATCTCCTGCTCAAGGAGCATCAATATTCTTTTTCGCGAAAGAAGTTGTTGCGATAACAAATTCAACCTGTTGAGCGAATTTTTTGCATTTACATTCATCTCGTTGAGTAAGCGAGACGTTAATTCAATATCTTCAAGCGTCTTTTTTCTTTGGCTTTCCAGTTCCTGTATGGAATATAATCCGGCAGCAGGAATTTGTATTTCCTGTGTCTTTTTAGAAACCTTACTGTTGCCGGACGCGCTCTTGTTGCCATTTTTTTTGTTTGTCTGGGCAAACGATGAGGTCAGCATAGTACAGCATGCCAGTAATATGACGATGTAAAGGCGTTTCATTGTTTGTCGAGCAATTTAATTATCTGTGAAAACGTTACCTGTTCATATCCTGATGGAATATTAAAGTCCGTATTTAACGGATTGTTTATTTCCGGTTGGGAAAATGTTAACGTGACGACGCCCCGTGTCTTGTCGCCGGCAGTTAGCAACGCCTCCATTCTGAAAGGGAATCGTTGTTTGCCGACGTTCCGGAAATTGCCGTAGTCCCATATGAGCGAATGTTTGCCGGACTTGTCAATGATAGATGTAGACAGCAGTTTTTCGTCGTTGTCGGTCGTGAAGACATACATTGGGCCGGTTTCATCTTTTAGTTTTAGTATGACGGAATCTTTATTTCTGTTCACACGAAAACGCCGGAACTGACCGGAAGAAATCCCGCTTTCACCCGGTATAAATATGTGATTGGCGAATAAAGACTGTAAGTTATGGAAGTTAAAATCGAAAGCGGCTTTGCCTTTGATTTTCTCATAACTTTCGGTTATGTAGCGTTTGTTCATGCGGTCGAGAATTTTGATGCTATCATTCGTCAGTTCGATGCGAAACGCCTCTATTCCTAAAAGCGGTTGTATGGATAATTGGAGTCGATCGTTATAGACTATCTTTAAATGCGCTTTCACACTTAGCTCTTTATCGGGGCTGTCAAGTTCGAGTTTCAGATGGGCGGAAAGAGTATGAAAGCGGAATGAATGGTCAAGTACGGAGGCAAAAAATGCTTCTTCGGACTTCATGATTTCAGTGCCGGAACTCACTATGCCTGTTGTAGATTTACAGGCGGCAAGCAAACAGGAAATCAATATGCCGCAAAAAGTTTTGTAAAACAATATTTGCAAAATGTCACTCTTTGGTTTCATCCGTTTTTTCATCCGTGTTATTAAAAAGTTCGTCTACTGTTTCTTCAAAATATGTTTTCTCGGCGATTTTCCGGTTTAACGTTGCGTTGTTTTTGCCGGCCTCTTTTGCCTTTATCCACTGTTCGACGGCCTTTTCCTTCTCGCCCGACATGTAGAGAATATCGCCGTAATGATCTATTAATTCTGCATTTGTCTTGTCTTTAGATAAAGCTTGTTCGATATACATTTTTGCAAGCAGATAATTGCCCTGTACGAAAAATACCCATGCATAAGTGTCTATATACGTGGCGTTTTCGGGGTGCATCTTTATGCATAATGCGCTCATTCGTTCCGCTTTTGTCAAATCTCTTTTCAGAAGAGACAGATAATAGGCATAATTGTTTAATACGACGATGTTTTTGTCGTTATATTTTAATGCTTCTTCATACGCATCGAATGCTTTATTCATATCATTAATACGAAAATAAGCATCGCCTATTTGTCCGTAGAACTCGGAAATGAGGCCGGTGTTTTCTTTTGGGATGAGCGGGATGCCGGCATAATAGGTTTCGATGGCCTGCTGATATTTTTGCTGCTGAAAATACGCAATGCCGAGGTAAAACCGAAATTCCATAGCTTCGGGGAAGATCTCCTGGCATCTGTTGCATATACGTATTATTTCATCATATTTTTCCGTCTGGAACGATAATTGCAGCAGTTGTTGCCATGCAATGATATTTTCCGGGTCGCTTTCCGAGACTATTTGATATTGGAAACGGGCTTCCTCAAATTTATTTTGTGATGCCAGAAATTCGCCGTAAGCTAATTTTAACCTTGACTCGTCGGGATGTTGTTCCAGAAGGGTCAGGAATAACGCATTTGCATTGTCGGAATCCTGTTTGCCGCGTTGCTGGATGATATAACGCGCTAATATGTTCATTTTGGTGTTGACATCGAGCCTTTCGTTTATTAGCGCCTCGTTTATCTGTTGCCTGGCCGCATCTTTTTGTCCGGTCTTTTCATAATAATTGGCCATTGAAACAAGGAAGTGAGGAGATTCGGGATCTATTTTGTACGCCTGATTATAATATCGCAAAGATTGTGTCGTATCATCGCGTTGCAGGTATAAATCTCCAATCATAACCGGATAGCGGGCTTCCATTGGAAATTTGGCGGCAAGTTTTTTAAGCTCATTAAATGCGCTGTCGGGCTGTTCGATGTTCATATATAGCTGGAATTTTTCCATAGAGACGGCCTCATGCATACCTATACTGTTTTCCAGTGCATTATATGTATCAATAGCTTTCCCTATCTCTCCCATGCGCGTATATGATTCGGCAAGGTAATAGTTGAGTTCCGGTTTTTCAGGGAAAGCCCCTGTTAATATTTCATATTCCTCCACTGCTTCGCCGAACATTCCCATGTTGAATAGCAATGTGGCTAAAGCGCTACGGTATTCATGGTTATAAGGCGCACAGGTTATCGTCTTTTTTAAAAAATAGACGGCTTTGTCCGGTTGGTCAAGCTGCAAATAGTAGGATGAAATCTCGTACATGGCGGCAGACGACGTAGAATCTATCTCCAGGCAATGTTTGAACATTTCGTAGGAAGCATCAAATGTCCCTGTATTTTTCAGCCTGATTCCTTCATAAAAGAAATAATCGAATTTACGTTGTTCCTGAATACTGAGTATTCGTTTGTCCTGAGTGCCATGATCCGCAAACATACGGGGGATAATACATGCCGAACAAAGCAGTATGCATAAAACGCCGATTCGTTTATATATATTTATTTGTTTTACCATAATTGTTTGTGAATCAGTTTTTACCGGTATGTCCGAATCCGCCAGCGCCGCGTTCGGTTTCTTCTAATGTTTCTTCCGGCTGCCATTCAACTTTTTCATGCGATGTAACGACCATCTGGCAAATTCGTTCACCGTCGTTTATAACAAACGCTTCCGATGATAAATTTATTAGAATAATGCCGATTTCTCCACGGTAGTCCGCATCAATAGTACCGGGGGTATTCAATAACGTAATGCCGTGTTTAATTGCAAGTCCGCTACGTGGACGCATTTGCGCCTCGTATCCTTTCGGTAAGGCGATAAACAGCCCGGTAGGAATCACTTTTCGCCCCAATGGTTTCAACTCGACCGGCTCCGTGAGGTTTGCCCGTATATCCATACCTGCTGATAATGCTGTGGCATACTGAGGTAAAGGATGATGCGACTTGTTTATTATTTTGACTTTCATAACGATGCATATAGCTACTTTTAAATTATTGTTCTTTGAAAAAAATGATTATTCCATTTATATAAAACCCAGCTTGTCACGATCCTCCTTTCTTTTGACGTTACAATCTGTGCCGCCTTAAGGAATTGTGTCATAAAATTGAATAAATTTATGCTCATGCTGTTTTTTCTGGCTACAAAAGTAATAATTATAAATGGATTACCCAAATCGCTCCATTCGATTATCAGGCGAATCTGTCTCTTTTAATTTTGCGAAATGATCAAATATACATGAAATTTTCGATATTCCATACAGACCGATAAAAATATCCGACGAAATTTATAGGAGGAATATCCGATATCATCTTACGATTGTCAGTCCTTTTAACGATAGCGGCATTTACCGGATAAGCCTGTTCTTCAAAGCGCCTCTTTAGTTTTGTCAAAAGAAGACGGGCGAACAGATCCCAATCCGTTATAGTCCGACTGCATATCCGCCTCTTTTTATATGAAACGGCATGGCTTTGCCACGTTCATT
>JAIRMH010000152.1 GCA_031258835.1 Tannerella sp. | reverse complement strand
CAGCGACCCTCCGGCAATGTGTCACAGTCCATACGCGGCTTGTCGCCCGGTATGAACTTCTCCCTCAACAGTGAAGGATTTCAACCCGGCGCCGACATGAGCATAACGGTACGCGGCGTAGGTTCTCTCAACGGAGGCAGTCCGTACGTGCTGATTGATGGCTTTCCGGGAGACATGAACCTGTTGAATCCTGATGACATCGCCTCTATCTCGATACTCAAAGATGCGGCGGCCTCGGCTATCTACGGCGCGCGTGCTCCTTACGGCGTTATCCTGATTACCACCAAAAACGGTAAGAAGAATGAAAAGTTTAAGGCGACCTATTCCGGTCAGATGATGATCAATTCGGCTCAAAAACTGCCAACGCCGCTTGATTCGTGGACTTATACCCGCGTGCAGAACGAAGCCGGACGGAATATGGGAGGTACGCCTTTCAGCGAAGACGTTATCGACCGTATCATTGCGTTTCAAAACCAGGACTGGAATTTGTTGCGTCAGCTTATTCCCAACTATCCCGCAGAAGCCGATATAACTTCCGGCGCTTATCCGAACGGGAATACATGGGACAGCGCTCAAAACGGCTTTGCCAACAATAACTGGTGGGATATCTATTATGGCAACAGCGTCAATCAGAAGCACGACATCTCGCTGCAGGGAGGCGGCGAGAGGGCTTCGTTCTATTTTTCGGGCGGCTTCCTTGACCAGAACGGCATAGTTAATTATGGTCCGGATAATTTCCGTAGAATTAACCTGCTGGGTAAAGTGAATATTGCGATAGCCGACTGGTGGGATTTCAGTTATGAGACGCGCTTCTCTCAGAAAAACCGCGAGCGCAGCAGCTACTGGAATAACGGCGGATATGGTAGCATGTTGACATATACCACCCGCTGGGTCTATCCGTTCTCTCCGCTTTACGACGGTTGGGGCAATTATGCCCATGCATCCATGATTCCGTATCTCCTCTCGGGTACAGAACGAGTTAAAAACCTGGATCACTGGAATAATTTCAAGACCGTCATCCGTCCGCTGAAAGGCTGGAGTATCAACGCCGATTTTGCCTACAACGCGCAGTCGCATAACAATTCAAACACTCACCTCAGCGCCTGGGAATATCATGTGGACAATACTCCGTTTGCGCTTGGCGAAACCAAGCCGACCAATCTTGCAAAGACGAAATACGATAATTATTACTGGAACACGAATATCTTCACGACGTACGAGTTTGATATTAACCGGGAGCATCATTTCTCCGCCATGGCGGGAATGCAGTTCGAGAAAGGAACGAGCGACCAGATTTGGGGTTATAAAACCGATTTGATTGTGGAAGATGTTCCTTCGTTTCAGACGGCTACAGGCACGGCACAGTTGTCGGAATCGCTGGGACACAATGCTACTCAGGGTTATTTCGGACGGATAAACTACAATTTTCGCGAGAAGTATCTGCTTGAAGCCAATATCCGTTACGACGGCACGTATGTCTTTCGCGAGGGCAAACGCTGGGGTTTATTCCCGTCGGCTTCCGTCGGCTGGAATCTGCACAAAGAATCGTTCTGGACAGCCGTAGAGCCTTATATCAATACCTTAAAAATAAAGGCTTCGTGGGGGCAGTTAGGCAATCAGAAGGTCAATCCCTATACCGACCTTGAGCTTATCCCGATACAGACGGGCAAGTTAGGATGGATATTCAGCCCGGGCGGAAGCCGCAGGATCGGATATACCTCGGCGCCCGGAATCGTCAATCGCAACCTGACATGGGAGACGTCGACCACCCGGAATCTGGGCTTAGAAACTTCTTTCCTGGAAAACCGCCTGTCGGCTAATATAGACCTCTTCGAAAGGGTTACAACCGATATGATCGGACCGTCGGAAGCCAGACCGGGCGTGCTGGGTGCAAGCGTGCCTAACACCAACAATGCTACGCTGCGCACACGAGGATGGGAAGTGTCGTTAAGCTGGAGACACAGCATCAACCGGGAGCTTTCTTACTTCCTGAATTTGAATCTGTCGGACTATACCTCGGTTGTGACGCGCTACAACAATCCCACCGGCACGCTTTCGACCTGGTACGAAGGGCGCGAAGTGGGCGAAATCTGGGGATATACGGTTAATGACCTGTTCCGTACGCAGGCGGAACTGGATGCGTATCTGGCTACGACCGACCTGAGTTTTCTCGGCTCTACCTGGCGTACCGGCGACGTTAAGTATGAGAATATCAACGGTGACGACAAGGTCAATAACGGTACGAATACCGTGTCCGACCATGGCGACCTGTCGATTATAGGCAACGACCAGCCGCATTATATTACGGGATTGACGCTCGGACTTAATTACAGGGGATTTGATTTTTCGACCCTCTGGACAGGCGTCCTGAAAAGGAATACATGGTTCGGAAGCAACGGCAACCTCTATTGGGGCTTCAATGCCTCGTGGTGGGAGGGTAACCTGCAAACGCGGAACCTGGATTATTTCCGCGACGAACCCGGAACGAAATATTACGGGCTGTATGAAGGCGACGCCAATATCAATACCGATGCGTGGTGGCCCCGCCCCTATCTCAACGGGTCGCAGCAAAACAAGAACGTCAATAACGCCAATACTCGCTACTTAGCAAACAGCAGCTATTTGCGGCTATCGAACATTCAACTGGGATACACTCTTCCCCGCAGCTTGCTGCAGAAACTGCATCTGGACAGGGTCAGAGTCTTCGTCTCGGGCGAAAACATACTGACATTCTCCCAGTTGCCTGCCGGAATTGACCCCGAAATACCGAACGGCGCTACCGCTACATACGGGGCCGACAGAGTTTTTTCCTTCGGTATAACCGTTTCTTATTAAACTTATTAAATTTTATAAAGACATGAAAAAGATAATAATATACATTAGCATTGTCTGCACGGGATTGCTTTTCAATTCGTGTGAAGACTTCATCGACCTGCAACCGCTCGACCGTATCGGCACGAACGATTACTGGTTTACGGCGGCTGACCTCGAAAACTATATCGTACAGTTTTATCCCAATCTGGGCGGCAGTAATATGGTTCACAGCGATACCGGCGATTCGGACGATATCGTACATTCTTCGCTGAGTTCCATCCTGAACGGTCAGCGTACTCCGGCTACCGGCAACTGGCGAGGCGAATGGACGAACATCCGTAATGTCAACATTTTCTTTGATAATTACGAGAAATGTACCGACATGTTCGACCTGTACAAACATTATGTCGGCGAGGCTCATTTCTTCAGGGCCTGGTTTTATTTCGGGCTGCTGAAGAAATACGGCGACGTCCCGTGGTACACCAGTGCTTTGCAGATTGATGACGAGGAGGGGCTTAACCGTCCCCGCGATTCGCGCACGGTGGTGGCGGATAACATTATTGCCGACTTAGACAAGGCGGCGGAATATCTGAGTCTTCGTTCTGAGGTCGGGAATCAGCGCCTCAACAAAGAAACGGCGCTGGCCTTCAAGACCCGCGTGGCGCTCTACGAAGGCACATGGCAGAAGTATCATGCCGGCGATGCATTCGGGACTTCCGGCGCCGACCCGGGCAAGTATTTCCGTCACGTGGTCAGCGCTGCCGAAGAACTGATAAACGGCGATTATACCGTCGGCATTTACAATACCGGCAATCCCGGAACGGACTATTACGAGATGTTCGGGCTGGATAACATGTCGAGTATCAACGAAGTGTTGCTTTACAGGGCGTTCAGTATAGCCGACGGCATGACGAACAATGCGCAGCACAATGTTACGGAGCGCAATACGGGTAAAGGGGTTACATGGGAGCTTGTAAGTTCCTATCTCGGCAAGGACGGCAAGCCATACGATTACACGTCTGTGGGCCAGACGGAAAAAGGCAACGCTTTCCTGACGAAGATTGCTGCCGACTGCGACCCGCGTCTGAAGGCTACGATATGGATTCCGGGTGACTTAATGGGCGCTGCCAACAACAAGATTTTTACGCTTCCGGGAGTGAACGCGGGAGCAAACTGGCTCTGCCAAACCGGTTTTGAACCGAAAAAGACTTCAAACCCGTATTCGGCGGGAGCCGGCGACCCGGGCAGTCCGCAAAGCCAGACCGCTTATCTGTCGTTCCGCTATGGCGAGGTGCTGCTTAACTATGCCGAAGCGAAATACGAAGTGGACGGAACCGTCGCTACCGCACAGCTGAACTTGCTGCGCAAACGCGCCGGACTGCCTGATTTCACGGTGAACCCGCAGAGCGACGACCCGAACAGGATTGATTACGGTTATTCCATCCCGGATGCGCTGTATGAAATCCGTCGCGAACGCCGCGTGGAGATGGCGCTTGAAGGTCAGCGTGACGAAGACCTGATGCGCTGGGCGGCTCATCGACTGTTCAAGGGCAAGCGTCCCAAGGGCTATCCTTTTCTTCAGAGCGAATTCCCGGAGTATACCGTCGCTCTCGACGAAAACGGTCTGATAGATTACTGGACACGAGATTTGCCGAACGGCTATCAGTTCCGCGAAGGGCAGGATTACCTGTACTCCATCCCGCAGGATGAATTGACGCTGAATCCCGGGCTGAAACAGAATCCGGGCTGGTAGATGCAAATTTAAACAGTCCACGAATTACACGAATTTACCGCGGGCTGTACTCCAACAGTACTGCCGGCTGTACTTCATCAGTACTGCCGGCTGTACTTCATCAGTACTGCAAGCTGTACTCCGTCAGTACTGCGGGCTGTATTCCGACAGTATCTTTTCATTTCAAAATAGCCGGCGTGGACGATGCAACATTGCGTTTCGTGCCTTATTATGAGATTGAAAAGGAAAAAATGACCTGTTTCGCTTTCTTTACAGGAAAATAATAACAGATAATATTGTTATGACACAGAGAATTTTATTATCAATTATCCTGTTCGCCTTACTGACAGACCGTCCCAACTTGGGACAATCAGCCTTTACATTGCGATGCAAGTGCAGACGGTTGATAACAGTTCATGAGAAAATTTGTCGTATCTTTGCGGAAAATTTATACACAGCGTTTCACTGATTGAATTATAATTAATTAAATAATGAAAGAAATGAAAAAAAGTATTTTAGTATCTATGACACTGTGCCTTTGCATCAGTATGAGTATGCAGGCGCAAAACAAGTTAACGGTCAATGCCGATCAGGGCAAGGAAACCATCAGTAAACACATCTACGGACATTTCTCCGAACACCTCGGACACTGCATTTACGGCGGTTACTGGGTGGGCGAGGATTCGCCGATACCCAACACGCGCGGCATCCGTAACGATGTTGTGCAGGCTTTGCGCGACGTTCAAATCCCGAATCTTCGCTGGCCCGGCGGCTGTTTTGCCGATGAATATCACTGGATGGACGGTATCGGACCGCGCAGTCAGCGTCCGAAAATGGTAAACACGCATTGGGGCGGCGTGACGGAAGACAACAGTTTCGGCACGCACGAGTTCCTCGACCTCTGTGAACAGTTGGGTTGCGAGCCGTACATCTGCGGAAACGTTGGCAGCGGCAGCGTCGAAGAAATGTCGAAATGGGTGGAATACATCACTTTCGGCGGCGAAAGCCCGATGGCTAACCTTCGTCGCCAAAACGGGCGCGAAGAACCATGGAAAGTGAAATTCTGGGGCGTGGGCAACGAAAACTGGGGCTGCGGCGGCAACATGACAGCCGATTTCTACGCCGACCAGTACCGTCGCTATGCCACTTACTGCCGCAACTATGGCGACAACCGTCTCTACAAAATCGCCGGAGGCGCAAACAGCGGCGATTACAACTGGACGGACGTGCTGATGAAAAATGCCGCCGGACACATGCACGGCTTGTCGCTGCACTTCTACACATCCCCTGCCGGTAGTCGCTCTGCCACGCAATTCAGCGAAACAGACTATTTCAACACCATCCAGCGGACGTTTTTTATGGAAGAATTGCTAACCAAACATTCGACCATCATGGACAGGTACGACCCGCAGAAACGCGTCGCACTGATTCCCGACGAATGGGGAATCTGGACGAACGTCGAGCCCGACACTAATCCGGGATTCCTTTATCAGCAGAACTCTTTGCGCGACGCCATTTTAGCCGCTATCAACCTCAACATCTTCAACGCCCACGCCGACCGCGTGAAAATGGCAAACATCGCTCAAACCGTCAACGTCCTGCAAGCCCTCATCCTTACCGATAACGAAAAAATGCTGCTCACGCCGACTTACTGGGTGTATTATTTATATAAGGTACATCAGGACGCTACTCTGTTGCCCGTCTTGCTCACAAGCGACAAATACGAATTAGACGGCAAGAAAATGGACGCCGTCAACGTGTCGGCATCCAAAGACGCTTCGGGGAAAATCCATATCACGCTGGTAAACATCGACGCAAACAAACCGCAAAACATCGAAATCGCATTGCGGGGCGCGACGCCTAAGAAAGTTTCGGGAAAAGTCCTGACCTCTGCGAACATCACCGACCACAACACGTTCGACAATCCCAATACCGTAAACGTAAAGGATTTCAACGGAGCGAAACTGTCCAAAGAATCGCTGTCGGCTTCATTGCCCGCCAAATCAGTCGTAATGCTGGAAATAGAATAACAACAAATTAAATCAAATGAGAAAAAGTATTTTATTTCTTATGCTGACGATAATCATTCCGTTATACGGCTATGGACAGCAAACGAATACCGGCGGGACAGATCTGCTCGCCGGTCGGTGGAGCGTCGAAAAGGCGAATGAATGGTACGCTAAACAGGCGTGGTTCAACGGCGTCAATTACATCCCCTCCGACGCAATTAATTATACCGCCATGTGGGACAAAACAAGTTTTAACCCGGAACTGATAGACCGTGAACTTGCATTGGCGGAAGGTCTGGGCTTTAATTGTGTGCGGGTAGTTTTGCAGCACGCCGTCTATGCCGACGACCCAAAATATTTCCTGAAAACGCTGGACAAATTCCTGTCGATATGCGCCAAACATAAGATTTGCGTCATGCCCTGCTTTTTCGACGACTGCGTGTTCGGCGTGAATACCGACCCTGTCATCGGCAAACAGCCCGAACCGTTGACCGGCTGGTATGCTTGGGCATGGTCGCCTTCGCCCGGACATACGATGGTCATCGACGAACGTTATCATCCTCAACTTGAAAAATACGTGAAGGATGTGATGGACAAATTCAAGAACGACCGTCGTATCTTCATCTGGGATTTATATAACGAACCGAGTAATTCCAATCTGGGCGCGTACAGTTTGCCGCTTGTAAAAAAAGTGTTTGCATGGGCGCGCGAAATTAATCCCTTACAGCCTTTAACTGTCGGCATATTCAACGGTTATAAGGAACTCAACCGGTTTATACTCGACAATTCCGACGTCATCAGTTATCACAGTTACGGCTCGAAGGAGCAGATGATTGAAAAAATCGAAGAACTGAAACAGTACGGACGCCCGCTGGTATGCAGCGAATGGATGAACAGACCCGCCAAATCGACCGTCGAAGACATCATGCCGCTGTTGAAAGAGGAAAATGTCGG
>JAIRMH010000151.1 GCA_031258835.1 Tannerella sp. | reverse complement strand
TCCGATCTGGAACGCCATCGGTAATATCACCCGCCGGATGGTTTGCAGTTTGCTGGCTCCCAACGCCAGGCTTCCTGTTCGGTAAGCGTTTGGAATTGCTTTCAACGCCTCTTCCGTCGTACGGATAATCAGAGGTAAGACCAATAAACCGAGCGTACATGAACCGGCAAGGATGGAATCTCCGAAGCCCAGGGTGTTGACAAACAACGCCATTCCAAACAAGCCGAACACAATAGAAGGTATGCTTCCCAGATTGTTGGTCATGATGCGGATAAAACGTACCATCCAACCGTTTCCGGCATACTCGTTCATATAAATAGCCGACATGACTCCAACAGGAAAAGAAAAAATCATGCTTCCCGCTATCAAGCACAGCGTTCCTACAATGGCGGGTAATATACCGCCTGCGGTCATTCCTTCCGTTGGAGCCGTGGTAAGGAATTTCCAATCCACAACTCCTATGCCGTTGTAAATGATAAATCCAAGTATCCAGAAAAGAATTCCGACAACGAACAATCCTAACAGGCGGAAAATTACAAATGCTATTTTTTGTTTTGTCTTTTTGTTCATGATTTACTTAACGGGGATGGTGAATGATTAATTGACAGTTCATAGCTTCTCTTCTATAAATTTTACCGGACTTTTTTATTCGTCTGTGTGTGTGATTGAAAGATTTCATGTACATTTGATTCTTAAGTTTGATTTGTGTGTCCTCGTTTTGAGATAAGCTCCGCCGATATGCTGATAACCATCGTGATAATGAAGAGGATACATCCCAGCAGGAATAGAGACTGGTAATGAGCGCCACCGGCAGGAGCTTCTCCCAGTTCGGCGGCAATAGTTGCCGGAATCGTGCGTACGGGTTGGAACAGAGAACGAGGCATTACGGCAGCGTTTCCGGTCACCATTAACACCGCCATGGTCTCGCCAACAGCCCTGCCGATACCTAACACAACCGCCGCCATGATTCCCGAAGAAGCGTAAGGAACGATTACTTTATAAATTGTTTGCCAGCGTGTCGCTCCTAACGCCAGGCTAGCTTCGCGCATCATTCTTGGCGTACCGCGCATAGCATCTTCGGCAATCGTAATAATCGTAGGCAATGCCATGATTGCTAATATTAAACTGCCGGCAAAAGCCGTTTCTCCAACAGGCAGGTTGAGCGATTTCTGAATAAGAGGCACTAATACGACTAACCCGAAGAAACCATATACAACCGAAGGAATGCCGGCCAGTAATTCAATCGTAGGTTTAAACAGTTTACGAATACGTTCGCCCGCCAGTTCCGACATATAAATGGCAACCCCCAATCCCAGCGGAAGCGCTATCAGGATGGCAAAGAATCCGACCCATAAAGCACCCATGATTAGCGGTAATACGCCAAACTGAGGGGCAGGTGTAGCCGTAGGTAGCCATTCCTTACCGCTAAAAAAATCTACAGGCCGGATATTTTTCAACGGCAGTATTTTAACCGAATGGTTTTCCCGTGGCAGGTATTGTTCGGGAAGGTAAGCGATGATTGCCGGGTTCCGGGCGATAACGTCGCCTAACCGTTGTGGAAGTAATGCGTAATCTTCCCCAAACTCTTCGTCGGAATACAACGAAAATATTTCGTCGAAACGGAAAGGTATAATCTCTCCTTCGTTCCCGCCCAACTCTTTCCAGTCGGTAATTTCCTGATCGAATATTTGTTTTATTTGTTGCGGCATCAGTTGTTCGGCGGGATTAGAAGCATGAAGGCATAGTGCATATCCTTTTTCGACGGAAGGACTGTTAAACAGCCCCAAGCCTTCTTTAAACAAAAAAATAACGATAAGCAAAATAGCAAGGCTGGTAATGCTCCCGCTAAAGGTTAATATCCCATGTGCTATATGTTCCGTAATTTTTTTCATTATTCTTAATTTACGCTTACGAACCCTGTTTCCGAAACGATTTTTTGTCCTTTACCGGATAAAACGAAGTCGATGAAAGATTTTACTTTATTTTCTGCCGTAACATCATAATAATAGTATAGCGGACGGACAATCGGATACGTTTCATTTTTAGCGTTGGCAACGGTCGGTTCGACATACGTTTTCCCCTGGTCATACGAAACATGAATGGCTTTCACGTCTTTGTTCAGGTAGGCGAGTCCTACGTAGCCGATAGCGCCTTTGGTCTGACTTATCGACTGGATAATGGCGCCGGTAGCCGGCATACTCATGATGCCGGACATGTAATTTTTGTTTTTCAACACGTTTTCCTTGAAAAATTCGTATGTACCGGAAGATGTCTCGCGGGAGTATGGTATGATCGCCAGATCATCTCCGCCGAGGTCTTTCCAGTTTTTGATTTTCCCGGTAAAAATACCTTCCAGTTGTTCGCGTGTGAGGTTTGTTACTTTATTGGACGGATGTACAACGACCGCTAAAGCATCATAGGCAGCCGTTATCTCTTTCACAGTTTTGCCTTTTTCCTTCAATTTATTCCTTTCGTCAAATTTAATTTTACGCGATAGTTGCGCCAATTCGGTTGTTCCTTCGAGTAAGGCGGCGATGCCTACGCCGCTACCGCCACCGGTTACGGTAACTGAACGCGAAGGATTCTCTTTCATAAATTCTTCGGCTGCTTTTTGCGATAAAGGCAACATTGTGTCGGAGCCTTTTATACGTTGCGCCTGTGCGTTGAACAGAACGCTCGCTAAAATAATGGTTGTCAGAATTGTCGTTCTCATTTTTTTTAAAATTTGTCTTACTAATATTATTATGGAACAAGTTCACTTGTTCATGCCGCGAAAGTAATGCGAGATATTTACAACTTGCTTACTATTTTGTTACCGTTTTGTTAAGATTCGCTCCTGTTCTGATACCGGCATGACCTTATTGGACTTTTCATTATCATCTCCTTTGATGTTATTTAACTTGTAAGCGAAGGGATTTAGAATGTAGAAATAGATGGTTAATAATTTTTTTTGCGGTAGATTGCAGGCGTCTTGATTGTTTTTTTGTAATTTTGCCGCTGAATGTCAAAAATAAAAACAGATGTACACGATAGGACATATCTTAAAAGAAATTAGAGAGGAAAGCGGCTATTTGTTGCAGGAAGTTCAACAGAGCGTTGATATTGACTTTACTCAATTATGCAAAATTGAGAACGGAAAACGTTTGCCTACTATTGACCAACTTCAAAAATTAGCCAAATTCTACAATTATGATGATAAGTTGCTGATAATTCACAGGGAAAGCGACAAAATCGCCAATTCATTTGAGTATCCCGAAATTGCATTGGAAACGCTGAAAGTTGCAGAGGACAAAGTTAAATACGGGAATCAATATTTACCTATGTTTCAAAATACCATTTATCAAAAGCCCATATCATTGGAAAGCCGTCGCTACATTGGGAGTAAGGCAAAATTAACAGAGTGGATTATGGACTTGATAGATAAAGAAACGGAAAATGTAAATACCTTCGTAGATATTTTTGCAGGTACGGCATCAGTTTCAAATCAGGCAATTACAAAATACAATCAGGTTGTAATCAATGATATACTCTATTCAAACAATATCATTTACAAAGGTTTTTTCGAGGCGGGCGAGTGGAACGAAAAAAAAATGAATGATATTATCACAGAATGCAATACATTAAACCCTGATACACTCGAAGAAAATTATTTTTCTCAAAATTTCGGCGGCAAGTTTTACGAACACGGTGTTGCAAAAAGCATCGGTTACATTCGGCAAAATATAGAAGATATGAAAACAGAATTGACCGAAAAAGAGTACAGTATTCTCCTGGCTACATTGATTTATAATATTGATAAATTGGCAAATACGGTAGGACATTTTGACGCTTATATTAAAAAGCCAATAAAACCGCAGCCGCTGCGCTTGCGTTTAATTGATGCACAGGATTTTGACAATGTAGAAATCTATAGAGAAGATGCAAATAAACTGGCAAAAGAGTTAAAATCCGATTTAGTGTATATTGACCCGCCGTACAATTCAAGGCAATACAACCGTTTTTATCATTTGTATGAAACATTGGTAAAATGGGATAAACCCCGACTTTTTGGCGTAGCATTGAAACCTGCGCCCGAAAACAACAGTTTGTATTGCACCACAAAAGCGAGAAATGCCTTTGAAAATCTTGTTATCCATCTGAAAACTAAATTTTTAGTTGTTTCATATAACAACACCTATAATTCAAAAAGTCATTCTTCCGAAAACAAAATCCGTTTGGAAGAAATAGAAGGTATCTTGAATAAGTGCGGGAAAACAAAAGTATTTGAGTGTTCGCACCGATTTTTCAATACAGGGAAAACCGAGTTTGATGACCACAAAGAATTATTATTTATTACCGAAGTAGATGAAAAAAGAAAAAGTAAATCGTTCGCCTCTGTTTTATGTGGGTGATAAATACAAACTTGTGCAGGAAATAAAAACTCATTTTCCGATCACGATAAATCGCTTTATTGAGCCGTTTGTCGGAGGCGGCTCTGTTTATTTGAATGTAATGTGAATTTTGCCCGATGCATCTTTGGATGCCGAAACGCTGATGGCGTCTATCTTTTTTTTCGTTCAGTTCGTATTTGTCGGTTGAAAGCTAAACCAGAAGTAAGATTGCGTCTTGATGCACAGTGCCCGAGGTGCTTGGAGAAATTACCATATTTGCCATGCGGAACATATCGGGGACGTAGGGAATATCTGAGAGGGAAAGGATCTCTGTTGTTTTCCTAATGCATGCTGTCCGGAGTGAACGCGACAATTAGGAGGATATCCGAAGGAGAGAGGAACTCTGGCATGTACACTTATTGGACTTTTCATCATATGTTATTTAACTTGTAAGCGAAGGGATTAGTCGGTTTTTTTGTCTTTGTCAGGTATTAAACTGAAAAAAAAGACTTGTAGATGTGCTGTTATTAATGCAGCGCTCTACAAGTCTTTACATTTTACGACATTAATTCCCGGATCCGTCCTGCAATCCGGCCGTTGTCGGTGGTGACAGTGCCTTTATATTCGGCGTTTATGAAACTGGGGGATCAGATTATTTCAGCGTCCATCCGGCAGTCCAGTCGTTGTCGGCGGTGACAGCACCTTTATATTCCGCTTTTGTGAAGAAACTGTCGGACGAAAGGTCTTTTCCTCCGGCGACAGTTCCGATGTAGCCACCGGTAAAGCTAATGTCCTGATTCACGGCATTGCCTGTTTTGGCGTCTAAAGCGAGGTTGCTGATATTTCCTTCGTATACGAAGGCTTTATCAGCCCACAGGTGTTCGACGACAGAGATGCCGTTCAGAAAACTCTGTTCCGTTTCGGTCGTGGCGACGGTTACCGAGTTTGGTTTACCCTTCACCAGTACATTGTATAATTTAATGGCTGTTCCGGCGCGCAGGCGGATGCCGCGTTTCTGGGCGTTGCTGTCGTTGTTGCCAATTAATGTAATGTTAGACAGGGTAGGACAGGATTGAGGCGTGTTACCGAAGTTATCCTCCCGGTTATCGGCTTCTATCAGGCAATCACCATTCGCGGTGCCGTCGGCGCCAGGCGCTGTGGGGTCTTGTACAGCTATCCAGAACTGTCCCTTGCCGATCCATCCATCCGTCCAGTCGAACGAATCGTCTTC
Organism: Tannerella sp.; assembly: GCA_031258835.1. Lineage (GTDB taxonomy): Bacteria > Bacteroidota > Bacteroidia > Bacteroidales > Tannerellaceae > Tannerella. The sequence goes on along the minus strand of JAIRMH010000151.1, from coordinate 4,835 downwards.
GCTGTGCGTCGATACTAAGTATTTGGCGTTTACCGTTCCGCCGAACCATTCGAAGCCGTCGTCGGAACCTTTATATGTCTGGATATATTCGATGGTTGTGCCGTTGCCGACGCCGTACATGGTCAGCCCGTTGGATTCTTTCGTTTCGCTGAAAGCGAAACCTGTGTATTCGAGGCGCACATAACGCATGGTACCGGAATTGTCGTTCGGTGTTGCGCCGCCGAATGAGGCATCTCCAATTTCGGATTTACCTGTTCCGCCGGAAAGATTGATCGGCGCCCGTCCACAGATGTGTACTCCACCCCAAGAGCCGGGCTGTTGGCGGGTAGAGGTCATCACAATCGGTTTCTCTTTTGTTCCTTTCGCGTCGATTTTTCCACCCTGTTCGATAATGATATAATCCGGCTGTCCGTCGATGGAACGGGTAGCCTTGATCGTCACATCTTCTTCGATGATTAGGACGCCTCCGTTTTTGACCTGATAACCGCCGATAAGTTCATACGTGTTTCCGGCTTTCAGCGTTTTTTCTTTTGTCAGTTCACCTTTCAGTATAAATTCCTCGGGGTCAGGCTCCGGCGTGGGATCAGGATCGTTGTTTTTGTCGCAAGCGACAAATGCGTTTAGCATTGTTACCGTCATCAGTACATAACTGATCTTTTTAAAATACTTGTTCATAGTCATTTTAATTTGCTTTATAAATAATGGTTAGAAATCTATGGAAAATCCGATACCGATATCCAATCCTTTACGGAAATATTCTACCGTTTCTTTTTTTCCTGTATCTTTTATTTTTTGAGTATATTTATGTTTCGGATTAAGCAGGTTTTTTGCCTGTAATTTTATTTTTATTCCATTGCCTGGCGTGTATGAAGCAATAAAATCTAATGAATGGACGGCTTCTTCAATCACATTGCCGACACCGTTAATTCCGACCGAACTGATACGCGGGCCTTGCAGGTTGTAAACAGATGAGAGAGACAACTGATTGCCGGCATCGAATTTCGGCGCATAGTTGATATCGAGATTGATCAAATAGGGCGATGCACCTTGCAATTGTCGTGTTTTATCCGTATAAAGCCCTTGCCCGGGCAACGCGATATGGGTATAAATATAAGAGGCGTTAAAATCAATTTTCAAATCTTTCATCAGTTGCTTGCGAATCTCCATTTCGGCGCCGGCAACGGTTCCTTTATTTACATTACGGAAACTCTGGATGACCGACCCGGAATATTCCTGAACACGTTCGATAGGCGTTTCGAGATATTTGTAATAAACGCCAAAAGAATACATATCACCGAAACCTTGGAAAAGTTCATATCGCAGGTCAAGATTGTAATTATATCCGTTCCTTATATCTTCATAGCCGCGGATGGTAGCGCCGCCGTACGATTCTTTATATTCGAACGGCGCCATTTCGAGGAACGACGGGCGGGTGACGGTGCGGGAAAGCCCCAGTCGGAGGTTAGCATTTCCGGTCACATTATATTTGAGGTTTATGGCCGGGAACAAATCGTCCGTCGCCAATTTTGCCCGTTTCTCTTCGGCGGCATCCGTCCAGAACCTCACACGCTGCCTGAAATGCTCGTAGCGTAAACCGAAAGAAACAAGCAGTTTTTTCGCCGGATAATATTCCATATCCACAAATGCGGCATAGACATCCGCCCACGCATAATATTTGTTTCGGGGCAAGGAATTTTTGCTGACGACAATTGCTCCATCGGCTATATGGCCGTAATTGAGGTAACTGTCCGTATCGTAGATGTTATCTATCTGTGGAGATATATTTTTCAGGTTGTAATAGAAATTAACGGAATAAAAATCCCTCATCTTCCTCCGTATGGAACTTCCTGCACGGACGAATCCCGGTCGGGATTCGTCGTTACCTAACCGGTATCTGACTTTCAGGTCGCCGTTCCCTTCGTCTTCGTACAATTCCCCAAAATAACGCATGGTCTCTTGCTGGTTGAGTTTAAAAAGAGAAAGTGACCCATCCCCGTTGCGGGTGAACATCACCTGGCGACGGTCTGGTTCTTCACTTTTCGTCGAACCGTACGAGACCTGCCAGTCAGCAAACAGTTTGTCGTGCAGCAGTTCGTGTTTCCCTGCCAATTGATTGTTGAACAGACTGTAAGAATGGTAAACGCTGTTGCTTCCAATCAGGTCTATACCTTCCGCATCGACGCCTTCACGTCGTCGGTAACTGTCCTCTGTGTTGTTGATAAGCATGATATAATAAGATAGGCGGTCGGTCTTTCCGAGTGTATATCCTAATTGTCCGGACAGTGTTGCGGTCGTTTCGTAAGTGTATTTGTCGTAATTGTACCGGTCGCGGACGACACCTTGTGCGTTAACGGTGGAGACATAAGCGTCTTTATACCATGAATAGTCGTTGTTGAATCCGGCAGCCAGCAGGGCGCTTAATTTTTGGCGACCGATCATCCATGTCTTACCTGTACCGAAGTCCAGCCCCACGACGGGAAGCGCCGTTTTTCTGCGAATAGAAAAGTTTGTCAGGAAAGGGTCGTTTGTCAATTGCCAATCCTCAAACTCATCTGCTGTCATGTCTTTGATATTTTTACTTAAACGGAGACCATTGTTTATACCGAAGAAAGGGATGCCCGCCCCGGTTTTATCCGACGAATAAAATTCGGAAAATAAAACATTCGTTTTTCCTCCGGTCGAGAGGCTGAATGTAAGATAGTCTTTCCCCGTATTTTCTTTAGTGTCGACATTAATATGAGCGCCCGAATAATCGCCATATACCGACGGGTGATACACTTTGCTTACGGATATGTTCTTTACAATCGACGTTGAAAATAACGTCAGCGGAATCAACTTATTATCGGGATTGGGCGAGGCGATAGGAAAACCGTTAAGCGAGGTCATACTGTACCGGTCGCCTAACCCCCGAACAAAAACTTTACTGTTTCCTTCCATGGATATGCCGGTTACCTTTTTTATCCCGTCGGCAACGGTCGAGAGGCCTTTCAGCGACATCTCCTTAGCCCCCAGGTTTTCGACAGCCACAGTCGACTGCCGGCGTTCAATCATCAACGCTTTCTCCGCTTCCATGTCCATTCGCGCCACGACCATGACCTCTCCCAAGTCTTGCGTCGTCTCTTTCATATCTATATCAAGAACTGCAGGCGCATCATTTTTAATTTCAACTTTTGTTATTTCGAGTGTCGTGTAAGAAACGTATGAGGCGACTACCGTATATATTCCCACAGGTAGAGAGATACTGTAGTTACCGTCCATATCGCTAACGACGCCCTTATCAGGTATTTCTTTTATTGTAACGCTTGCTCCGATCAGCGTCTCCTGTGTCCGTCCGTCGACAATTTTACCTTTCAGGATTCCTCTCTGAGCAAAAAGGGTATTTGCGACGGAAAGCAAGAGTATAATGAATATAAGCCGTTTTTTTATATTGATAAGCCGGCTTATGCCGCTCTTAATTACATATACTGTTAATTCTCTATGTCTGATTCTCATATTTCGTCTCATATTTTATCTGAAATTTCTGCGGCAAAAGTAACGTCGGGATATTACGGCGTACAGGCTATTTTGTTAAGATTTTGTTAATTACGCGATGTCCGATAGCAAGATGAGGCATCCGATTGCATTTTAATTTAAATATCTTTCATTTGTATGCACTTGGAAATTTCAGAATATATATTTAATTTTACGCCATTCTTTTGCATCTAAAATTTATAGTTCTATGGACAGTGTGAAAAAAGATTTTTTTATCAGTTACGCGGAAAGTGATGAAGTATGGGCAAAGTGGATTGCCCATACATTAGAGGGAAACGGTTATGCAGTTACCATTATGGCATGGGATTTCCGTCCGGGAGAACTGTTTCCAGTGGAAATGGAGAATGCTATCCGGAATTGTGAGCGGCTTATCGCCGTATTGTCGATGGCGTATCATAAATCATATTTTTCAAAAGAAGAATGGGCGAATTTTCTTGCTAAGAAAAGTTATGGAAATATTATCCCCGTCCGTGTCGAAAATTTCAAGCCGGAAGGCTTGTGGGCTGCACGTATTTATATCGACCTTGTCAACAAAAACGAACAGGAGGCGACTCGGGCATTATTAAATGGCGTATCAAAGGAAGGCTTACATCGTATCGGGTCTGCCTTTCCCGGTCAAGGAAGTAGTTCTTCCGAGGCAACGGACAATTCGGACGTTCGCACTCCATATCCCGGTATCCCGGCTCTCTTTTATGGCATGCCAAACCGGAACCCGTATTTCACGGGACGAAAGGAAATATTGACGAAAATACATCAGACTTTCAGTAAAAATAAAACCATCGCCCTGACACAATCGCTTACTGGCTTGGGCGGCGTCGGGAAATCGCAGATAGCCATAGAATATGCCTATCGGTATTCGCAAGAATACACGCATATACAAAAATCACTTACCGAAAATCTGGCAATCCCAAGCCTTTTGAGGAATGGTTAAAAAATCAAATAATGGTTGGTAGAATGTGAAATTAAATCTTTCAAGTTATGATCCGGATGATGTGCGCGTGCACTATAATTCGAATAATCCTGCACAATTAAAAGCCTTGTCTTATGCACATGGAATAGATATATGTAACTAACGTCCGTTATTCCGACGCCGAATCGTATAAACGTCTAACTGCTTCATCGTTGAGTACATCCTTAATAGAATATGAATGTACAACCCTGTTTTTTCTTTTTTTTTCTCGGTCGTCCTGGAGTTTGTTTGAAGATTGTTCCGATTTTTCCCGATTATTCTTAATCCACTTGATGAAGAACCCTTTTTGAGCGTTGAAATCCAATATTTCGCAATCAATAATGTCGCCATCCTT
>JAIRMH010000306.1 GCA_031258835.1 Tannerella sp. | reverse complement strand
GCGCCCCGAAAAACGGGGTTGCAGGCAAGGCGTCGATGCCGGGGAGGTTCTGTGCAGAGTATTAACGCGATTTAATCATTGATGAGTATGAAAAGGTTGGTTTTATTATTATGCCTGTTTATTTCCGTTACCGCCGTTCGCGGACAGCAACCGGTTAATTTGTCGGATATCGGGATGATTAATCTTGGGGACGGGCGATTGTATGCCACGAAGGCTAACGACAAAAAAAAACCGATAGACGGAAAAGTGCGTATCATTACCGGTTATACGACCGAATACATGAACGCACAGTTTGCCAAAGGCTATGCCACCGGCAAATGGGAGTATTACCGCGATAATGTATTGACCGAAGTCAAACATTATTCTGACGGTCTGTTGCATGGCGAAGTAATCGAATACTACTCCGACGGAAAAACGGTCAAAACCCATGCTGTAATGAAAAACGGAAAACCCGACGGCGTCGCAGAAAGGTTTTCGCAGGATGGGAAAAAGACGTATGAAAAAGACATGAAAGAGGGTGTGGCAGACGGCTATGAGCGTAACTATGCCGATGATGGGACTGTCGTCTTCGAAACTTTTTACCGGAATGGCAAAATCGACGGGCAAACGTTTAGCATCACCAGTCATGGCACGCCGAATGAAGTGAAGACCACATCCTCTTACAAAGACGGGACACAGGACGGCGAATTTCTGGCAGTCTATGCCGACGGGAGCGTCAAGACAAAGGGCGCTTACAAAAACGGAAAAAAAGACGGACAGTGGGAAGCCTTCAAACGCGACGGTAAACACGACGGTCCGACCGAAGTGTATGACAACGGAAATGTCGTCAAACGAACCACTTACTACACCGACAACAGCATCAGTACCGAAACACATTTCAACGCCGAAAAGAAGAAGCACGGCACGGAAAAAGAATATGCCTTCGATGGCGGACATCTGATTCGTGAACAGAATTTCGTCAACGGCAAACTGCTCGGCAAGCAGATGCGACGGGTCAGCAGTAATCAAGGCGTCTATCTCGAACATGCCATATACAGCGAAGAGGGTCAGAAAGACGGTGAGTTTACCGAAATATGGGAAGAAACCGGCAATATGAAAGCCAAAGGACTGTATGTGAAAGATAAAAAACAGGGCGTATGGCTGTACGGTTTTCCGGACAATCGCTATCCGGGACCGGAAGAAATCTACGAAAACGGTATTCGTAAAAGCCGTAAGGAATATGTAGTAAACGAAAGTACGGGCGATTACTTTGAAGAGTCTAATTACGACGATAAAAACAATCTCCACGGTGAATACCTTGCAACATGGGTAAAAAGCGGAAAACCAAAAACAAAAGGTCAGTACGACAAAAGACTGAAACAGGGCGTATGGATTACCTACGACGTCAACGGCAAACCGCTGGAAGAATCCGTCTATGAAAAGGATAATAGGATAAAACATACGAAATTTTAAGGACGGATATGCGAAGATGAAGCAAGCCCCCAATGAATACACCGAAAGAAACAGCGGAGTTTTACGCGGATAAAGACGACGAATACATACTTCGTTTGGCGCGACATCCTAAAGGCTTGCGAAAAGATATTATACCTGTTTTAGTTGCAGAACTAAAACGGAGAAATCTTGATGATAATGCATTAATTCGATGGATTACAGATGAGAATAATGAATTTGCGGATACGGAACTGGACAACGTAAAGTATAGAATTTCAATCTCTTTATGTCCGAAATGCAAAAAAAACAATGATATAACCGGTTTTGTTAACAGGTATATTGAATTTGGAGAGATAAAAGAAGAAACCATTTTGGTATGTAAATCATGTGGAATTAAACAAAAAAAGAAGAGGTTGTTAACCACATTGACATTAGGATTATCCGGCTTGTTTGGTGTTTTTATTTTTGACGGCCGCAGGACATACGGCGCTTTTTTAGTTCCGTTCTATATGATTTATCAAGTTATTAATTTGTTGTTCCATGAAAATGAAAACGACACCGTATATAAAGATTTTATCGAAGCAAACACGGGATATTTACGCAGAAGTTTGTCTGATAATAATATTTCAAGATTAATCAAACTGTATAATAGAGATGAAAGAGCAAGTAAAAGAAACAGGCAAAAATCCAAAAGATAATATCCAATCAAGCAAAGAATGGTGGGCAGGCCAAAGGCATAAATACAATAAAGGACTGGTCATTGCCGGAATTTCTGCCTTTATTTTATATGCCGTTTTAGGGTCGGTTTTAATAGCGCCTTATGATGACGATTTTGAAATAACGCTTTTCACAACATTCTTTCAAGGTATTGGCTACCTGTTTATGATGGTTGTTGCAAACCTGTTTTACAATTTGGGTTATACCGTTGAGCAGATTTTCAGCAAAACGGAGGATATAAAATTCAGAAAACGACTGTTTAACCTTGGTTGCCGGTTCTCTTCGGACTTCCGTTTTTGGTGCCGCTGATGATCATTGTCCGGTATATTATTGAACTAAAAAGATGAACAGGCAGTGCATAATTAGTTTGGTTTTGACGTTACTGCAAGTCGGTTCGGGATTTGTTTTATTATTCGGGATATACATGATTTTCGCACTGCTCGACAGTGATTTCGGAATAGACGGACTGGTCGGCTTGATTATCTTTCAACCGGTACCGGGCTGTATTATATCGGCTTTAACGATTGTTGTTTGCTTTATTATCGGGTTGCCGCTACATTTTAACAGGCGTATAAACAGATGGTGGAAAAAACATTTCTATCTATCAATAATAATGCTGTTTGCGGGCTTGCTTGCACTCTTGCTGTTGTTTCCGTCGTTCGCCGAAGAGGCGAAAGTCATGGCTGATGGATATGAGGCCGTAAAAAATGTACCGAACAGATACCTGTCTTTAGCCGGATGGTTTTTGACGGCATTTTCTATTCTTCATCTCTATCCGGCATCGTTTTCGTTTTCAAAGAACATAAACAGCAGGGCACGCACTGTTATACGTATTGCTGTTACGATTGTAACTGCTGCGGCAAGTGTTGCAAGTATTATTGCCGTGTTATTCCGCCTTATTTTTCTTTGTCATCCGGACGACAACCGTTTAATTATCCGGATGGCAGATTATTTAATCAAGCGGACTGGAACAGGCGGGACGGTGATTATCATGACCGTAAATATGTAGTAAACGATTTGATGAAAAATTATTTGCCGCAAAGAATGCATCACAAAAAAGTAACCGCTTTATCAGGTGAAAGCGAAATTTATTTCCCGTCGAAAGACAGTACAAATTTTGCGTTGTCATACGAAATTGAAGCCTTATACCGGCGGGCAGATATTGATCCTTACGATATAATTTTCTGCACATCACCTTTTCTGCTAAGGATTCCCTGTTGATTGATTCCCAATGAAAGTAAGCCGCTAATGCACGAATAAGTTACCGTTCTACAATGAAATACCGGTTAAAAATATTGTTTGTCCCTTACCTCGTGTCGCTGGCCGCACTGGTTGCCGGATGTACTTTTTTGCATTGGGTTTTGAATATTCAATTTACGGTTTTTCCGGTAAAGGATTACTTTTATCACTTTGTTTTTCCGCTGATTTTTAGCGC
>JAIRMH010000133.1 GCA_031258835.1 Tannerella sp. | reverse complement strand
TTGCTGGAATATACGAAGAATATCACTATTTGCGATCCTCATGTTGATATTCAAAAAGCAAAGGACGAATATAACGTAGATATCACAAAGACAATTCCGGAACAAAAATATGATACTGTGATATTGGCCGTAGCACACGATGAATTCAAGAAAATAAATAATATATTATCAACATCATCTATTGTTTACGATGTAAAAGGATTTTTTCTTGAATATAAATTTGATGGACGACTATAAAATACGGAAACGTCGGAGAAACAAAAATTCATGAAGTCTGCCTGTTCCTTTCGACTGGAAACCGGCTTATATGAAAAAATGGCTGGTTCGAATGTATAATTAACAGGATTTTTATTTGCCAGACTGCTTTGTTTCTATTACTTTTGTATTCATTTGCATATAAATACAACAACTATGAAAAAAACGTTTCTACTAAGCCTGATCTGGAGTTTTATCGTTATGAGTATTTCGGCGCAGACGATTACTGATCAAGCAGCTATAAAAAAAGAAAAAACGCGTTTCGGGATAAAAGCGGGAGGACAGATTGTGACCATCAGAAATTTTCCCGGTTCGAGTACACGTTTTCCGGCCCTGACTGCTGGTGTTGCACTGACAATCCCATTTCTGGAAGATGGCGCAAGCAAATTTTTTATTGCTCCGGAACTTTTATATTCCCAGGAAGGAAAAGACGGACCGGTTAAAGGCCGGGATTTTTATAATGATTATCTGGTTCTTCCGTTGATGTTGAAAGGCTATTCGGAATACAAACTTTTCTATATTGAAATAGGGCCGAGAGTAAGCTATCTCATCCATCAGGAAAACAGGGATACGGGTTATGGAGAAGCAGAAAAGTGGGATGTCGGTTTATGTGTCGGCGGTGGTGTCAATATCGGCGGAAATAATAAATTCGAATTGGGATTGCGAATCAACTGGGGGCTGACTAATACGTACCCTGATGCTCCCAAGAGAAATAATAATAATAACTTGGCGCTTACGTTAGCCTACTTTTTCTAAAGAAACAGAAAGTAAAATAAATGGGTTACCATAATCGATCATTATTTTCAAAGAGTTCTTTGAGGGCGAGTTTTTGTTTTTTTGTCAATGCTTTGACTGAAAAGCTGTTTTCATGACGTTTCAGGCGGTGAAAATCCGATCCGGCATAATTATAATATCCGTTTTTCAACAGTTTTCCTGCTTTCTCTTTAGCATGTTGTCCATAGGCGCCCGTCAGGGACAGGAAGTTTAACTGAAACGATACGTTTAGTTTTTTAAGATATTTATAATCGCGTTCTTCCATATACAGGTAACGTTCCGGATGCGCAAATACCGGTAAATATCCGTCTTCCATTAATTTTTCAAGTAACCGGATAAAACCTGCCGGCGGCAACATATAGGAGGTTTCAACCAATACCTGTCGGTCGGCATACGTAATCAAACCATCCTTTTTATGTTCTTCAAATGCCGTTTCGAGCATATATTCGGATCCGAGTTTTAATTCGGGAATATCTTCTACTCCTTCCTCTTCGAGGCGTTTGGTAAAAGCCGCGAATTGTTCTGTCAGGTAGGCCCGTGTATTTTTCTGCAGGTCGGACATTACATGAGGCGTAAGGTACATACGACGTATTCCTTTATCTTTCAGCCAACGTAGCGCATTAACAGCCTCTTCGTAGGCGCTTATCCCATCATCAACACCCGGAAGCAGATGAGAGTGAATATCGGTTATGCCATATAATAATCCGGATTTTATGTATGATTTTTTTGTTTTAAACAAATTGATTAAGCTCATATTCAATGTGTACCGTCCGATACTTACTTATCTCCTTACGGCATGTCACGCAAACCTTGCGACATGTCGAGCAAACCTTGCGGCATGTCGAACAAACCTTGCGGCATGTCGCGCAAACCTTGCGGCATACTGCGGATATCGGAGAAACTGTTATATCTTGTTTATTTTTCATCACTTAGTTTCCATATCCGTAGCCATAACCGTAGCCGTAGCCGTAACCATATCCGATTTTAGCCCCTATCCCATTTAAAATGACTGCCATATTTTTCAGTTTTTCCTCACGATATAATTGTTCTATTTCGGGCAGTATACGACGATCCATCTTTCCGGCACGTATGATATAGAGCGTAAGATCTGTTACGCGATTTGAGATCATCGCATCAGCTACCATTCCGGCCGGAACATTGTCTATGAGAATATAATCATACATATTACGCAGTTCTTTGATCAATTCGTCTAAACGCGGACTTAAAAGCAATTCGGCCGGATTTGGAGGTTCCGGTCCGGAGCGTATGATATCTATGTTCGGATAATCCCGATCCTGTATAATAAGTGATTCTGTCTTAGTCACTATTTTTGATAAATAGCTGGTTAAACCGATATCGTAGCCCTCAATATTTTTACGTGTATCAACCCTTTTTCCCAATGTGCCTTTGCGGATGTCCATATCAATCAGGATCACTTTCTTTCCGGTCATGGCAAGACTTACGGCAAGGTTGGACGATACAAATGTTTTTCCCGAACCTACATTGGTAGATGTAGTGGTTATCACTTTTATATCGTCTTGTTTCACGCGCATAAAATCCATATTGGTGCGAATGATACGGAACGCTTCGGAAACCGGATCGCGTCCGCTTTCCCTGACAACAAGATTGGAGGTGCTTTTCTTCTTATTTTTCATTTTCTTGAAAGGAATTTCCCCCAGGAACGGGATGGATAATACGTCACGCAAGTCTTTTTGTCCGCGTACCGTTATATCGGATAACATAATGGTGTAAAGAATTGCAGCGGGGATCGCCATGCCAATCAGAAATGCAGCCATCAGAATGACCATCCTGCGCGGCGCGACCGGATGGGTCGAGCCTGTCGCGGCATCTATTATACGGGCTGTACTTTCGGTTATGGCCTTGTTGATTGCATTCTCCTCACGTTTGTTTAGCAGATAGAGGTACAATTCTTCTTTTATTTTTTGTTCGCGGCTTATACTTGTTACTTCCGTCTGCTGCTTGGGAACTGCGGAGATACGCGCCCGTGTCCTTTCCGTACGCGCCTTTACACTGCGCAATTGTATATCCAGATTCACAATCAGGTTGTCTACCGCGCGCGTGATGTTTTGACGCATCGCGTTCAGATTGTTGTTCAGGTCCTGAACGACGGGGTTTCGTTCGCTACTGTTCTCAATCAGGCGGTTACGTTTAAGCAACGTTTCATTATAATTCAGGATCTGTCCTTCCACATTTATGTCGTCTACTCCCGTGTTCGAAGGAATTAATTCGATACCGGTAGAGGGATTTGACAGGTAATTGCGTATATAGGCAGCCATTGAGCGTTGGTTTTGCAGTTTGACGACCTCCCTGTCCGACTCGCTACTTTCCTGCAGGGCGATCTGTGCATCGCTCTGGATATCCGTCAACTGATGAGTTGTTTTGTAAGATTGTATTCTTTCATCTACATAACCAAGTTCTCGCTCAATAATGATCAGGCGGTCGTTTATGAAATTTTCCGTGTTGACAGCCATTACGTTTTTATCATTGATTGCCTCTTCGTTATAAATTGAAATAATCGTATTGAGTAAATCTTCGGCGCGTTGTACGGAAACATCTTTAATAGATAAATTCACTACAGAAGTCTGCTTATCCGCAAGATTAACCATCAGCGCATTCCGGTAGTTATTGATGATGGCTTTCTGATTGGATTTGGTAACTGTAATCGGCTTTCCGAACCATGTTTCGTCATACCACAAAGTTGGGGTCGCCACTATTTTCCCAGCCGGTGTATTGACTGTGTCGTTCAGGTTTACGACAATCATCTGATCATTTTCTATTCCTTTGGTTTTAAAACCCCAAAGAGCGATTTCGTTATCGTGAAGAAGTTTTACTTTGAACGTAATCCATTGTGTATCTTCAATATCCTTGAATGCAAAAGCGACCGGGGTATTGGTATAAAGCTCTTGTGTTCGCAATCCTTCCCTCATTGTGTAGCTTATATCCAGTTTCAGACGGCGTACGGCTTCTTCCATCAGGCTTTGACTCTTAAATACGATCATTTCGTTATAAACATTACTTTTCCCCTCGAAGAAGGAAAGGTCCTGAAACATCGCTGTTTCCGCACTGTTTGTTTTGTCGTCTTTGATAAGAACCGTTGCTTTCCGTTCATAGATTTGAGGAGTCCACATTAAGTAGACTGCTGCAACGGCTATACATACAATGATGGAGATAACAAACCAGTACCATTTGCTGAAAACAATACGGAATATATCATGCAGATTAATAGAAAGATCTTCCTCTTTTATGTAAGATTCTCCTTTGTTTATAGACTGTTCGTTCATTTTTTAAATTATTTACTTACACTTATAATGACACTTGTCGCCGTCAATAATACGGATACGATCGACAACCATATACTTGCACTATTATTTTGATTGATATTACTTTGTTGTATTCTGCGTTTGTTAGGTTCTACATAGACGATATCATTTTGCTGGAGATAATAACAGGGTGATTTAAACAGTTCGGTACTGGAAAGGTCATGGTAGAGGATCATGCGTTCTCCTTTCGCTTCACGAATAACGGCCACCCGGTTACGACGACCATAGATCGTCAGATCTCCGGCCATACTCAACGCTTCCAGCAAAGTAATCCGCTCGCCTGTAATATTAAAACTGCCGGGGCGGTTTACTTCTCCCTGGACAGATACTTTGAAATTCAGAAAATTCACCGTTATAATCGGATCTTTCAGCAGTCCGTTTGTTTTCAGTTTTTCTTTGATCAGATCACGCAACTGATTTCGCGTCAGTCCCTCTACTTTCAGTTTTCCGAGTATCGGAAAATCAATCGTCCCTTCTTTATCAACAAGATAGCCTAAAACACGCTGTTGTCCGTATAATTCTCCTCCTACGTAATAACTTGCCATCGGGAGATTAAACGGCAAAGCAGCTTCGGTAGCCTGACTGTTGACCATAATAGCAAGCAGGTCATCCTGGTGGATATACACTTCATATTTATCAACATCTTTGTATGCCTTGAAATTTCCTGCATCCTGAAAATAGACAATATCTTTCGGCGTAGTGCACGCAGATAACAGTATCAGTACAAACAACACCGGGAGAAATCCATTTTTTTTCATTCTTATTTCTAATCCAATCATCTTTTTTCTCATCTAATTTACCTTTTTTCATACAATGAAAGGCGACAAAGTTAAAAATTATTTTTAAACTATCAATAAATTAATCAAAGTACAACACTATTATTTTATCCTGTTTAATGGGGCAACACATTCCGTATTGACACATACGGTTGCCATCAATTGTTGAATATGCAACAGGATATATTTCTTTTTTATTTTTATAATTTTCCCGGATTTTTTTTTCATGGAGCCGGTCAATATTTCTACTTCATCGCCATTACATAAGGTTTTACCGGCCGCTTCTTCGATAAATATTTT